>DATHPB010000033.1:0-6341 GCA_035484295.1 Cytophagaceae bacterium | reverse complement strand
TCCCTTTTTTGTGCAATCATATTCTTTTAAAAACGCATTCTCGCCACACCAAGCGCAGCGGAATACAGCGGACTGGTTTGTCCTAAGAAATATGTAGTGACATCTCTTGTGGCAATACCAAATTCAAATCCCCCATCTTCACCGAGGACAAATCCAATTCCGAAAGGTATCGCCAATCTTGTACTGTAGCCTTGAGAAACACTGGCAATGTTTCCTCCAAAGCTTGCTCCTGTAGAAAGTCTCAGCCATCTTGTTACAAAGAAGTCGCCACCAATGGCCCATACGGTGGTGTTATAATTACCTGCTACTTTATTTAGAGGTTGTACAATATCGATTCCGACTTGTATACGTTTGTCCAACAAGGAAGCACTGGCTCCGAAACGAAATTGAGTAGCCAAAGGTACTGTTATGCTCCCTCTCTTTTTCCATTTTACAATTTTGTCAAATCCTCCTAGGAAATCGCTGTTGTATTTAACGGTTGTGAAAACAGAATCTGATACATCGTATACATTGTCGCGGTAAGTGATGGAACCGATATTGACAACGGAAGCTCCTACACGGACATCATGAAACAACTCCAACGTTGCACCAATGTCAAAACCCAATCCTTGTCCTACCGGTCTATAGGCGCTGGCTGCATTTCCAGATTTAATCTTTAATAAGGAATCCAGCTGTGTCAGGTTAGGCATATAGGCAGCAACACCGCTGATGCGGCCATCCTTTGCCGAAATATCAACATAGCCCAATCCTTGTACATATTTTACGGCGGCACCAACATAGAGAGAATGTTGCTCGTCCAGGTGGATGAGTTTCCTGCCGTATCCTAATGCGTACTCGGTTGTCCAACTCAATTTGTAACTGGAATTGTTCAGGATGCTTCCCAGCGATAAACCGTTTTTATTGTAACCTGCTTTGATACCTCCCTTATTGTTGATGTAATTTTGGTATTGATTGGGGTCATTGGCTACCGTATCCTGATTACCGGTAATCAGCTGCGGGAACAAATTTGTGGCGGTTGCACTGCTGAAGGCAAACTGAGTAAAGTTCAAATTGAAATCCATGAAGTAACGAAACGAGGTCTTCACGTTGAAAGCGAAAGAACCTATCTTGTCGTTGACATAAGCTACGCCAATGGGCATTACATCTGCGTTGAGTGCAAAAGCCTTTCCTGAAAATTTTTGAGCACCTTGTATACGCTGAAAACTATTTAGGGAATCCGAATTTTTACCGCTCTGAATGTATTGCTGTATATCGTTTGTAGAGACGCCTTGCAGGAAAACGTTTCCTGATGCTTCTAAAAAACCGACGGTAAGGTTTTTGTGCTCTGAGTATCGAATGGCAATGTTAGCTGGATTTACTCCCAATGCCTGATAGTCTGTCAGCATGGTAGTACCTACGCCTGCACGACCCGTGGCACTATAGGCAGAACTTTCAATTTGAGCGTAGAGAGTAGTGTGGGAAAAAAGCAGGCTGAAAAAGCAAAAGTTAAATCGCGTAAAATGTTTTTTCATATGGTCATTGTTTACATAACTAAGATAATGTTTTTGCTTTTGAAAAACTTCTTTTTAGCGTATATAAAATTCCTGTTAAGGAAAGGATAAATAATCCTATTAAAAATGGAGTGTAGGATGAAGGTAATTGATATTCCATTAATGTATAATGGTTTTGTCGGATGTACAGACCACACCATATAGCCAATAAGGTTCGAGGAATCATTCCAATGGAAGAGGCGCTCATGTAATAGAAAATGTTTAAACGGATGAACGAACACAATGCCGTAAGTTGCCCGAAAGAAATGATGGGAGAAAAGCGAAGAAATAAAACACTGGTAAAAGGATAGAGTTCTAAAAACGACAAAGCCTTTTTTAACCGTTGAGAATATTGAAGTGATAGTATTGTTTTTCCCTGATCAATGAAAGCGATAAGTTGATAACCGAAATAAGATGAAACGACATAGCAAGGCAGGTAATAGTAAAAACTTCCCCAACCTAAAAAGTAACCACCAATAAGTGCAAGAATGGTAGAAGATAAAATACCGAGAGACAGCAAAGGAATGGCGCATAAGAAAACCATGATCCAGAAAACAATAGATTGTAGTGTGGTATGATCGGATAACCATTGCTGAATGAAGACCAACAGTGTAAAATGGAAAAGTGCCATCAAAATAAGTTGTACCGAAAAAGTGGTAAGGACAACTTTGTATCTTTTGATGGCACTGAATCTGTTCATCCGGTACAGATTATTTATTCAGCAACTTGAATAACTCTTCTAACTTCGGACTTACAATGATTTCTGTTCTTCGGTTCAATCGACGAGCTTCGGCCGACTTACCTTCTGCAACCGGCATGAATTCACCGTGTCCGGCAGGCATGATATTGACTGGAGAAAAACCGTTGCTGACTAAGATTTTGGTAATGGAGGTAGCTCTCAGTACGCTGAGTTCCCAGTTGTCTTCAAAGTTAGCCCCTTTGTTTACCGGTACGTCGTCGGTGTGACCTTCCACTGTAATATTGATGTCTTTATCGTCTTTGATCGCTTCGGCTAGTTTTTTCAGTGCTTCTACACCTTTCTCATCTACTTTAGTACTTCCGGATTTGAATAATAATTGTTCAGCCAATGATACGTATACTTTTCCATCTTTTACTTTCACAGTGATCTCCTTGTCTTTGAAACCCAGCAATGATTTTGTCAGTTTGTCTCTGATGGCATTGACTGCACTGTCTTTACGTGCGATGATACGTTCCAGTTCTTTTACCCGGCGCTCTCTTTCAACCAAATCATTTTGCAGGCCGTTGATCTTTACTTCACGTTCAGAAATGTCTCTGCTCATTTTAGCAAGTTCAGCCTGGTTGTTACTTACAATCTTGTTGTGGTTATTGATTTGTTTCTGATAGGTATCGTTCAGCGATGCATAGTTGGCTTTGGCCAGACGCAAAGCGGCGCCCAGTGAAGAGGTGTCTTTGATGAGCGAGTCGTTCAATGCCATGAATTTATCCAGCTCTGCCTGCTTGGCTTTCAGGTTGTCTTCACAGTCCGCTTTCTCTGCTTCCAAGGCTGATTTCCTACGACTCAGTTCATCAAATTTTTTCTTACTGACAATGCAAGAAGATAGTCCGCATGTCGTCAGTGCAACAACGAATAAAAGTTTTTTCATCATCGTGACTATGGAAATTTATTTTATACTAAATTTAAATGAATATAAGGAGATAAAACCAATATGGAAACATATACACAAGGAATGTTGAGAGACGATGCGTTGAAAGGTAAACGTATCATGGTAACAGGTGGAGCGACTGGTTTGGGTAAATCGATGGCGAAGTACTTTTTACAGTTAGGTGCGAAGTAATGATCGTGAGCCGCAAAGAAAATGTATTGCAGGAGACCGTCAATGAGCTGGCAAAGGCAACAGGAGGGGAAGTAGTCTATAAAGTCGTAGATGTTAGGCAGTATGCGGAAATTGAAAGTGCATTTGATTGGGCACAGGAAAAATGGAAAGGCATAGACATCGTCGTCAATAATGCAGCGGGCAATTTTATCAGTCCTACGGAAAGGTTGACTCACAAAGGATTTGATATCGTCGTAGACATTGTACTGAAAGGCACTTACTATACCTCGCTTGCTGCTGGTAAATACTGGATTGCAAATAACATGAAAGGGACCTTTTTGAACATAGTGACTACCTATTCTTTCACAGGTTCGGGGTATGTGGTCCCGTCTGCTTGTGCTAAAGCTGGTGTGTTGACCCTGACCCGTTCGTTAGCCGTTGAATGGGCCAAGTATGGTATTCGTGCCAATGCCATAGCTCCCGGTCCTTTTCCCACGGACGGAGCATTCAGTCGTTTGTTCCCTGAAAAAGTGCAACAAATCGCAACACCTGAAGAACGAATTCCGCTGAAAAGAAACGGACATCATCAGGAGCTAGCCAACCTGGCTGCTTATCTGGTATCCGATTTTTCTGCCTATATGAATGGAGAAGTAGTCGTACTAGACGGAGGAGAATGGTTGAAAGGGGCGGGAGAGTTTAATTTCCTTGATCAATTGGATGCCGGTGACTGGGACGAGGTGGAAAAACAAGTGCGTGGAGCCAATAAAAAGTAACCGCTTGTTATTTTTTACTAGTGTTGATCTACTAAGTCGTATTCATTTCTGCCTTTAATATTCTGCTCAATGAAGATGAAAAATGGTCTTTCTAGTTTTAGCTCTCATGCTTTGTGGTATCTGATCATTAAAGTTCCATCACATTGAATTCAGCTATTGAAGGGACCTTATTTATTGAATTAGCATAGTGTGAACTCTTTTGACAAATAGTTGCTTAATGTGGACAAAACAGCCTTTTTATTCCAAATAATTTAAGAATGGCGTTTGTATAAACAGATTTTTGATTTATCTTTGCACTCGCTATTCTCAGGAATGGTGATTTAAAAGCTAGTTTTGACCGATGGTGTAACTGGCAACACGTCTGATTTTGGTTCAGAAGAGTCCAGGTTCGAGCCCTGGTCGGTCAACAAAACGAAAGCGTTCCCGAGCTCCGGGAACATTTCTTTTTATAACGCAAGTGACTATAAACCTCCCAAACGTAATGTCTTACGTAAAAATCTTTTCCGGAACAAACTCCAGGTACTTAGCTGAAAAAATTGCAAAGTCTTACGGGAAAGAATTGGGTGCTGTAACCATTAGTCGTTTCAGCGATGGAGAGCAGTCTGTCAGTTATGACGAATCGATCAGAGGTTGTGATGTCTACATCATTCAATCGACGTTTCCTTCCGCCGACAACCTGATGGAATTATTGCTATTGGTAGACGCAGCAAAAAGAGCTTCGGCTAGAAGTGTAACGGCGGTCATTCCTTATTTCGGATATGCACGCCAAGATAGAAAAGACAAACCAAGGGTGCCCATCGCAGCTAAGTTGGTAGCCAATATTATACAAGCTTCCGGAGTGAATCGTCTGATGACATGCGATTTGCACGCTGGTCAGATCCAGGGATTTTTTGATATACCAGTGGATCACCTGGATGGTGCAGCGATCTTCATACCTGAACTGAGAAAGTTGAAAGATTCCAACAACCTGCTCATCGCATCTCCGGATGTGGGCGGTGTAAAGAGGGCAAGGGATTTCGCAAAATTCCTGCAAGTAGATCTTGTGGTCTGCGATAAACACCGTAAACGTGCCAACGAAGTGGCTTCTATGCAGTTGATAGGTGATGTGGAAGGGGCAGACGTGGTATTGATCGATGACTTGATCGATACAGGCGGCACCATTACAAAAGCAGCACAAATTATATTGGAAAAGGGAGCGAAGAGTGTACGTGCTGTTTGTACACATGGTATTTTATCAGGTAATGCTTATGACAACATTGATAAATCCGTGTTGACTGAATTATGGATCACGGATACCATTCCGTTGAAAAAAGAATCTTCCAAGATTAAAACATTTACGGTAGCTGATTTATTTGCTAAAGCAATCCGTAAAATCCAGGACAATGAATCCATCAGTTCATTGTTTGTTGACTAGTAACCAATTTAAAAATAAATAATATGAAACAAGTAGAGATTATAGGGTATAAAAGAGCAAATCTCGGTAAGAAGGAGTCTGCACAGCTAAGAGCTGAAGCGCAAGTTCCTTGTGTACTGTATGGTGGAAATGAAGTGATTCACTTTTCTACTCCAATGTTTTTGTTCAAAGACATCATCTATACTGGCGACGCGGTTCAAGCGGTGATCCATGTAGAAGGTAAGAAATACACTGCTATTTTACAGGATGCACAATTTCATCCTGTAAGTGAAATGATTCTTCACGCTGACTTCTTGGAGTTGGTACCAAACAAAGTAGTGAAAATGGATATTCCGGTTACATTCGAAGGTACTGCTCCAGGTGTCTTGAAAGGTGGTCGTTTCAATCAAAAAATGAAAAAGCTGACGGTAAAAGCTACACCAGAGAAATTGCCTAGCTCTATCGTAGTAAACATTTCTACTTTGGAATTGGCGAAGTCAGTTAAAGTGGGTGATGTGAAAGCAGACGGATACGTTATCGTAAATGCGAAAAGCAATCCTATCGCAACGATTGAAGTAACTCGTTCATTGAAGCAAGAAGCAAACGAAACAACGAAGAAGTAATTACTTCCTTTCGATCCAAAATAAGAATCCTATTCTCCTTCGGGGGGATGGGATTTTTTTATTTATTTTTACCATGAAATTTCTGATTTGCGGTCTGGGAAATGTGGGAAGTGATTATAAGAATACCCGCCACAATATAGGCTTTATGGTGTTGGATAAACTTGCAGAAAAAGGAGGCGTGACTTTTGATGTTTCGCGTCAGGCTTATCGTGCGGAGATGAAGAGCA
>DATHPB010000032.1:0-3398 GCA_035484295.1 Cytophagaceae bacterium | reverse complement strand
ACTTTTTAAAGGAAGTCAAAAGTATAAAAAAAAGGAGAATTACTAAAAAAAAGGTCCTTTTTTTAATCAACATTGAAAAAAAACTTCTCTTTTGAGTATAAAAGTTGTAAAAAAGCATTGTTTCGTTACGAAAAGAGGGGTCTGAGTCGTAACAACTGGTTTTCTACCTACGAATAAAAAGCAATCCTTTCATAAAGATTGCTTATTTTTGTAGTAATGAAAAAAGTAGCGTTTTATACGTTGGGCTGTAAGCTTAATTTCTCTGAAACTTCCACTATTGTCCGTATGTTCGAAGAGAACAATTACCAAAAAGTTGAATTTCAAGAAACAGCAGATGTATATGTAGTCAATACATGTTCAGTAACAGAACATGCCGACAAAAAATGTCGTAAAGTTGTCAAAGAAGCGTTAAAATATTCTCCGAATGCATTTATTGTCATTGTCGGTTGTTACGCGCAGCTAAAGCCGGAAGAAATTGCAGCCATACCGGGAGTTGCTGCTGTATTAGGTGCCTCAGAAAAATTTAAATTGTTTGAGTTGCTCAACGATTTCAAACCTTCAAGTACTGCAGTTGTTCACCACTCTCCTATTTCCGAAGTAAAAGAATATTACTGCTCTTATTCCATCAATGACAGGACTCGTACTTTTTTAAAGGTACAAGACGGTTGCGATTATTCGTGCACATTCTGTACCATTCCCTTGGCAAGGGGAAAAAGCAGAAGCGACAGCATCAGCAATGTTGTGGCTACAGCTCAAGAGTTAATTGAAAAAGGTGTAAAAGAAATCGTACTTACAGGGGTCAATATAGGTGATTTTGGTCTCATCAATAATCAAAGAGTACATCATTTCATTGACCTGATTAAAGCATTGGATCAAATTCAAGGACAATACCGTTACCGTATTTCTTCCATAGAACCCAATTTACTTTCCGATGAGATCATACAGTTCGTAGCGACATCCAAGCACTTTGCACCGCATTTCCATATTCCCCTGCAATCAGGTAGCAACACTGTATTAAAGAAGATGAAACGCCGCTACCTTCGTGAGTTATATACACAGCGAATAGAGGCTATCAAATCAAGCATTCCCCATGCTTGTATCGGAGTGGACGTTATCACCGGCTTCCCTGGAGAAAGCGATCTGGAATTTAAAGAGACGTACGAGTTTTTAACAACACTTGATATTTCGTATTTGCATGTATTTACTTATTCTGAAAGAGCCAATACGGAAGCCATTGGACTAAAAGGAAAAGTTTCTGAAAAAATCAAAGGAGAAAGAACCCACGCTTTACGCAATTTATCAGAAAAAAAGAGACGTGGTTTTTACGAACACTATCAGGGTACAGTAAGAGAGGTACTGTTTGAAAGCGAAGAAGACGAAGGCATCATGCGTGGCTTTACTGATAATTACATCAAAGTAAAGTTTCCATACGATCCTTTACTTGTTAATGAATTTGTTCCAGTGAAACTGAAACAAATTCATCCTGATAATATTTATGAAGTCGTACAAGTAATTACTCTTCCTGTTCATTCTTAGCACTAGATTAAATCTCTCATCAGCATATTTCCTTTAGAGTCGAATAAGTACTCTGCCAACCCGCTGCTTTCTCTGATCTCTAGAAAATAAAAGACTCTACCATCGTTCGTTTCTATTTTAACACCGTATTCATATTGATCTAGACCATTAAGGTATTCATCAAACATTTTAGGTAACTCTCCATACATCATTTCTGTTTCTTCAAAAATGACTTCTCCCTTGGAAGTTATATCTAGAAAGAACTCTCTTTCATTATCAATAAAATGAACATGATACAGGTTATCCGTAATTCTTTTTTGATGCACATACCTTGCATTCGGATAATGCTGAACTAAATATTGTTTTACCACTTCTGCTTTCCTTCCCAATAAACACAAGCTCTTAGCCTGGTTCGAAAATCCTAAAACAACAATAATCAATGATACGAATAATGCTTTCATACTCTTTCTGTTTAGATGTATGATGATAGATACGGGCTTTGCCAAAAAGGTTCACCGGCTTTTGATTAAGCTCCTTAATGTATCTATGAATTCCACATATATTTAGATTACCTCTTATAAAAAAACGGACGGTCTTGAGAAAGGTCGTCCGTTTTTTTATAAAATATCCACTAATCGTTAGTCTTCCAACACTTTAATCTCTGTTCTTCTATTTTTCTGTTTGTTTTCCGGAGAATCGTTAGGAGCCATTGGTTGTGTTTCTCCATAACCTTTGGAAACAAGTCGATCAGCAGCAACACCTTTTTTCACTACATAATCCAAGACCGACTTCGCACGTGTTTGCGATAATTTTAAGTTAAGGTCATCATTGCCATCACTGTCCGTATGACCGGAGATCTCTACTTTCAATTTTGGATTCTCATTCATGATATCTACCAGACGATCTAGTTCACTCATAGACTCCGGACGCAATGATGCTTTACCCACATCGAAGAATACGTTACGTAAAACGATTTTGATACCGACTTTGATCTTATCTAAGCAAATAGAATCTTTTACTTCAATGTAATGATCCAGCGTAGGTACGTCTATGTTTTTAGAATAAAAGAGATACCCTGGAGCTTCTACTGCTAATCCATAGTTCTTACCAGGAGGAAGAATTACAGTGTATTTACCAGAACTCGAGTTAGTGTTGTATACACCCACCAATTTACCCGTTGCCAAATCCGTTACTTTAATCAATGCCGTTACCGGTTGATCGGAATCACAATTGTATACTGCTCCTTTAAAGACAACAAGAGCTGCTTTGGCATCGTCTCTTTCCAACATATACAAATCCTTTTCTCCATATCCACCTTCTCTTGCAGAGGAAAAATAAGCTCTTCTATTATCTGCAGACCATACAAAGAAAATATCATCGTCAGCAGTATTGATCGGATAACCTACGTTTGATGGATCCTTTGTAATTGCTCCTTTTGCGAGATCAATTTCACAAGCAAAAATATCAAAGCCTCCCATTGATTTATTTCCTTTTGTACTGAAATATAAAGTCTTTCCATCAGCATGCATGAACGGACCGTCTTCGTCTTCCGCTGTATTGATTTTAGGGCCAAGATTTACAGCAGGTCCAAACTCTCCATTTGGAAGTTTTCTTGACATATATAAATCTCTTCCTCCATAGCCTCCTTTTCGAGTGGAAGAAAAAATGATTACGTTTTCATCCGAGTTTGTAGTAGCGCTCGGTTCCCAATAAGATGAATTAATATTCGGACCCAAACTTTTAGGTGTAGACCAAACTGTACCGACCAAATTACTTACATACAAATCACCGCCGTCTCTACCTGTTACTTTATAAATGAATAATTCTTGTCCATCCGGAGACAACCCTACACAAGCATCGTGAGATGGTGTATTAATTTCACT
>DATHPB010000031.1:0-7683 GCA_035484295.1 Cytophagaceae bacterium | reverse complement strand
GCAACCACAGGTGAAGAGACAAACACGGATGTGAAAATTTTCCCTAATCCCGTAGAACCGGGTTTTGATGGATATGTGGGCATTTCTGGCCTTGCTAATAATTCCAGGGTAAAGATCACGGACATTGCGGGCAAGCTTACTTACGAAACACCTTCTAATGGAGGTACTGCTTCCTGGAACTTGAAAAATTATAACGGGCAAAGGGCAACTGCAGGAGTATACCTCATCTTTAGTTCAACAGACGATGGCTTGCAAAAATATGTTGGCAAAATAACGGTCATAGATTAATGCTCGTTAAGACAAGGGGTATCGTTCTCGGATCTATAAAGTATAAAGAGACTTCCATCATTGTCAATATTTATACCGAAATGCTGGGCTTGAAATCTTATATCGTGAATGGTGTAAGAGATAAAAAAGGGAAGAGTGCTTTCTTTCAACCGCTCACTATCCTCGACTTGATTGTATATGATCAGGCATCCAAAGGCTTGAATAGGATCTCCGAATACGTGATTCACAGGCCTTACAAATCATCTTCCTTTGAACCGAAAAAAATAGCAGTCTTACTTTTTCTTTCTGAACTTTTTATCAAGACGCTCAAGGAAGAACATCCTGATGAAGAGCTGTTTTCTTTTCTAGTAAAGAGATTATCCTTATTCGACGAACTGGAAGAAGAATACGAAGATTTTCATGTACTTTTTCTTTTGGATTACCTGACTTACCTTGGTGTAAGACCGTCTGCAGCAGAAGACATTGCAAGGGATTTTGGACGTCTGCTGGATGAAGATGTAACGGTGCTATTTGATAGTCTGTTGAACGAGGAAAAAGGAACAGGGACATTCTCTTTGAAGATTTCGTCTTCTCTCCGAAGAAGAGCCCTGGAAGTCATGATCGATTATTATCAAATCCATTTTCCTTCCATGGGAAGAATACAATCTTTAGCGATTCTAAAGGATGTATTTAGTTGAAAACTTTTTTATGCGAAGTACATCTGTTATTACTGTTTGGTAATGTTAAGCAAGTATTGTCCGTAACCGCTTTTCAATAGGGGCTGTGCCAATTGATCCAGTTGTTGTTTGTCTATAAAACCCATTTTGTAGGCGACCTCTTCAATGCAGCCAACTTTTAATCCTTGACGCTCTTCGATCACTTGCACAAATTCTCCGGCTTGCATCAGTGAAGCAAATGTACCGGTATCGAGCCATGCGGTGCCTCTATTTAAAATAGAAACTTTAAGTTTCCCTTTCCGCAGGTATTCTTTGTTGACGTCGGTAATTTCTAATTCACCTCTGCTACTGGGTTTCATTGCGGCTGCGATGTTCACCACTTCATTGTCGTAGAAATAAATTCCAGGAACGGCATAATTAGATTTTGGATGAGAAGGTTTTTCTTCTATGCTGATTGCCTTGTAATCTGCATCAAACTCCACGACGCCATATCGTTCGGGATCTGATACATGATAGGCAAATACAATACCTCCGTCAGGGTCATTATTGCTAAAAAAGGTTTTGCTTAGACCGCTTCCATAAAAAATATTGTCACCCAACACCAGAGCCACCTTATCTTTTCCGATAAATTCTTTTCCAATGATGAATGCTTGCGCCAATCCTTCCGGTTTGGGTTGTTCGGCATAAGAGAAACGGCACCCCAACTGTGTGCCGTCGCCTAATAATTTTTTAAAGTGGGGAAGATCTTGTGGTGTACTGATGATAAGAATCTCACGAATCCCTGCAAGCATAAGGCAAGACAGAGGATAATATATCATCGGCTTATCGTATACAGGCATTAATTGTTTGCTGACTGCCAACGTAAGAGGATGTAATCTGGTACCGGATCCCCCTGCTAAGATGATGCCTTTCATAAGATCTTAATTGTATTGTTGACGATAATAATTGAGGTATTCTCCCGAAGTAACTTGATTTAACCAATTGTCGTTTTCAAGGTACCAGTCGATGGTCTTTTCAATGCCTTCCTCAAATTGCAATGACGGTGCCCAACCCAGTTCTCTCTGAATTTTAGTAGCGTCTATTGCATAACGGAAATCATGCCCCGCACGATCGGTTACATAACTAATTAGTTGTTCCGACGAACCGGTTGGTCGATTCAACTTACGGTCCATGATTTTACACAGCACCTTGATGAGTGCAATGTTCGTCCATTCGTTATGTCCCCCAATGTTATAGGTTTCGCCGAGCATGCCTTTATGGTAGACCACATCAATCGCCTTAGCGTGATCGACAACATATAACCAATCTCTGATGTTTTCTCCTTTCCCATATACAGGTAAGGCTTTCATCTGTTTGATATTGTTAATGAAAAGAGGAATTAACTTTTCTGGAAATTGGTTGGGTCCGTAATTATTGGAGCAATTGCTGACGACGACCGGTAGTTTATACGTGTTATGATACGCTCTTACAAAATGATCGGAGCTGGCTTTAGAAGCTGAATAAGGAGATTGAGGATCGTAAGGAGTTTCTTCTGTGAAGAAACCGTCGTTGTGCAATGAACCGTATACCTCATCTGTCGACACATGATAAAAACACTCGAATGCTTTATCCGATTTCAATTGTTCTTTTGCCGCATTCAAAAGAGTTACTGTTCCTATTACATTGGTTTGTACAAATTCCATGGGAGAGGAAATCGACCGGTCTACGTGCGATTCAGCGGCCAGATGAATCACTCCGTTGAAATTGTATTTTGAAAAAAGAGCATTTATAAATTGTGCATCGGTAATGTCTCCTTTTACAAAGGTATAATTAGGTGCTGATTCAATGTCTGCCAGGTTTCCAAGGTTACCGGCATAGGTTAAATTGTCAAGGTTGACAATTTCATAATGAGGATATTTCTGAACAAATAAACGGACAACATGAGATCCTATAAATCCAGCACCTCCTGTGATTAGAATAGTTTTATTTGTCATAAACATTATAGACTCCAATATTTAGCGAAAGAAGAAGTCTCTTTACGGAAGATCCCTTTTATATCGATGAAGATTCCACCTTTATTAAGCAGTTTGTTAATCATATTAGATCCTTCGCTTAAATAATGAGTATGAGAGACAGCTAATACAACGGCGTCGTAGGTACCGGTGGCTTTGTCATTCAATGTCAAATTATATTCATGTGCAAATTCTTTAGCATCTGCTAATGGATCTATGCAGTCTACCTGAAGTCCGTATGAATTAAATTCCCGGATAAGGTCTGCCACTTTAGAATTTCGAATGTCTTCTACATTTTCTTTGAATGTTACTCCCATTACAAGGACTCTTGCCTTTGACAAATCTTTTCCTGTTTGAATCAATTGTTGCAAAGTTTTCTTTGCGACATGACTACTCATGGCATCATTGATGTACCTGCCACTCAAGATGACATAAGGATTATACCCTAATTTTTTTGCTTTATAAGTAAGGTAATAAGGATCGACACCGATGCAATGACCGCCAACAAGGCCTGGAGAAAAACGTAGGAAATTCCACTTCGTACCTGCAGCTTCCAAAACTTCATAAGTGTTGATGTCCATCTTATCAAAGATAACGGAAAGCTCGTTCATCAAAGCGATGTTCAAATCGCGTTGCGTATTCTCAATGATTTTTGCTGCTTCTGCTACTTTGATGGAAGAAGCCTTGTGAATACCTGCCTCTACTACAATCTTATAAGTATTGGCAATTTCTTCTAATGATTGACTGTCGCAGCCTGAAACCACTTTCATGATTTTGGCCAAAGTATGTTCTTTGTCACCCGGGTTGATGCGCTCAGGAGAATAACCTACTTTGAAATCCACATTGAATTTTAAACCGGATTCTTTTTCTAAAATAGGTATGCAATCTTCTTCTGTACAACCCGGATATACAGTTGATTCATACACTACATAATCACCTTTCTTGAGCACCTTGCCAACAGTTGTGCTAGCTGAAATAAGAGGTTTCAAATCAGGGAAATTAAATGCATCTATCGGTGTCGGTACGGTTACGATATAAAAAGAAGCTTTCCTTAAAACATCCAAATCATCTGTAAATTCTATATCACTATTGGCAAAGTCTGCAGCTTCCAATTCTCCGCTTGGGTCAATATTTTTCTTCATTAGTTCCACACGCTTTCCATTGATGTCAAAGCCTACAACTTTTATTTTTTTTGCAAATGCCAATGCAATTGGAAGCCCTACGTATCCCAAACCAATAACTGCTAATGAAGTTTCTTTATTCTTTAATTTTGAAAAAACAGAAAAGGTCATAATTGTTTATTTAGTTGCTTTTAAATTCTTTAGGTGTAATGTTCCATTCTTCAATTGGAATGGATTTAAAATAGTCAAGTGTGATTTTTAATCCTTCTGTTCTATTTACCTTCGGTTCCCAGCCAAGCAATTCCTTTGCTTTTGTAATGTCTGGTTTGCGTTGTTTGGGATCATCAATCGGCAGGTCAACATAAATAACTTTTTGGCTTGTTCCGGTCAAGGCTATAATTTCGTCAGCAAATTCTTTGATGGTTATTTCTTGGGGGTTACCTATGTTTACTGGCAATGCGTAGTCGCTAAACAATAGTCGGTATATACCTTCTACCAAATCATCAACATAGCAAAAGGAACGTGTTTGTGAACCATCTCCGTATACAGTAAGATCCATTCCTTTTAATACTTGTCCAACAAACGCAGGTAAAACTCTCCCGTCGTTTAATCGCATTTTGGGGCCATAAGTATTAAATATTCTGACGATTCTGGTTTCTACACCATGAAACGTGTGATAAGCCATGGTAATAGCTTCCTGAAAACGTTTGGCTTCATCGTATACAGAACGAGGACCTATAGGATTTACATTGCCCCAGTATGATTCAGGTTGTGGATGTACGGCAGGATCTCCATATACTTCAGAAGTAGAGGCAATCAAAATCCTGGCTTTTTTTGCCCGGGCAAGACCCAGCAAATTATGCGTACCAAGTGATCCTACCTTTAGCGTTTGAATCGGTATTTTAAGGTAATCAATTGGACTTGCTGGCGAAGCAAAATGTAAAATATAATCTATATCACCCGGAACATGCACATATTTTGAAATGTCGTGATGGTAAAATTGAAAATTTTCTAATTGAAAAAATTCTTCAATATTTTTGAGTGATCCAGTAATAAGATTATCCATGGCAATTACATGAAAATCCTCTTTTAGGAAACGGCTACAAAGATGTGATCCTAGAAACCCCGCACCTCCTGTTATTAATATTCTTTTTCTCATCTATTATGGATTAACTCCTATACCGTGATAGGTAAAACCTTTTTCAATTAATTCTTTACCATCAAATATATTTCTTCCGTCAAAAATAACTTTTTGATGAAGCAGTGCTGCTATTTTGTCGAAATCGGGATTTCTAAATTCAGGCCATTCTGTAATAAGCAATAAAGCATCTGCACCTTTCAAGGTATCGTACATGTCTTCTGTGTAGGTTATACTGTCTCCAAGCGTATGTTGTGCTTCATGCATAGCTACCGGGTCATAGGCCGCAACATGAGACCCCTCTTTTAATAGGAAATCAATGATGACTAGAGAAGGTGCTTCACGCATATCATCAGTTTTGGGTTTAAACGACAAACCCCATAAAGCAAAACGTTTGTTCTTTAAATCGCCAAAATGTTTTTTTATTTTATGGGCCAAAACTGTTTTTTGATATTCATTAACTTCCTCTACCGATTGTAGAATGCGCATGGGATGCCCAGCGTCAGCTCCCGTTTTGATGAGTGCTTTGACATCTTTGGGAAAGCAAGAACCACCATAGCCTATACCTGCATAGATAAATTTATTGCCAATTCGCGGATCAGAACCTATTCCTCTTCGTACGTGATTGATGTCTGCTCCAAGTATTTCACAAAGATTGGCTACATCGTTCATGAAACTGATCTTTGTTGCCAGCATGGCATTTGCTGCATATTTTGTCATTTCCGCAGACTTGATATCCATCACTAATACCGGGTGACCGTTTAGTACGAAAGGTTTGTAAAGCTTGCGCATTACTTCTTCCGCACGTTCTTCTTCTAAACCGATGACAATGCGATCAGGCTTCATGAAGTCTTCTACAGCGGCCCCTTCTTTTAAAAATTCGGGATTAGAAGCCACACTAAACGGGATATCTATGCGATTTCTCTTTGATAATTCTGCAAGAACCGTATTTTTTACTTTATCACTTGTACCTACAGGTACAGTACTTTTTGTGACAATCACTTTATATCCCTCTATACATTGCCCTATTTGTGAAGCAACTTGAAGGACATATTTTAAATCTGCACTTCCGTCTTCTCCGGGAGGTGTACCTACCGCAATAAAGATGACATCCGTATCTTGTATGGCACTTTTGAGGTCAGTAGAAAAATGAAGTCTTTTTTTCTGATGGTTTTTGATGACAAGTTCCTCCAAACCAGGCTCATAAATAGGTAGAATCCCTTGGTTTAGGTGGTCTATTTTTTTTTGATCAATATCTATGCAAGTGACGTCAAGACCAACCTCTGAAAAACAAGTTCCTGTTACCAATCCAACATATCCGGTTCCTACGATACCTATTTTCATTTATTACCTCAATTTTAAACAGGCCACAAAGTAAGTATATTTTATAGCATTTTAAAACGATGCTTGTGTAACAAGTTTAGGATATATACCGTTTATAGAATATAACTAAATTATTATTATCATGGATGCTACCAAGATTTTTAAAGTGTTTATCCAAGAGGACGAAAAGGCCTTGAGGGATAAGATAATCGAAGAGCTAAGGGATAAGAAAAATTATAAGATTCATTTTTTTTCAAAAGAAGACTCCGTTTTTGACTTGTTGAAGTTCGGTCCGGACATTGTCTTTCATGATTATTTTAAAAATAAGGCAACACATTTTTATACTTGGTCGGTACCGTATTAGTAGTATATTAGCTTATGGATTTCTCGCATTCTGAACAACAATCAATGATCAGGGACACCGTCCGTGATTTTAGTGAACGTAATATTCGTCCTTATGTCATGGAATGGGACGAAACACAAATATTCCCGATAGATGTATTCAAACAGCTCGGCGCATTGGGCCTTATGGGTATCATGGTGCCGGAGCAGTATGGAGGAGCAGGATTAGGTTACTTTGAATATATAGTGGCCATCGAAGAGATCAGCAAAGTCTGCGGTTCTATTGGGTTGTCTTATGCAGCACATAATTCATTATGTACGGGTCATATTTTACAATTTGGATCCGAGGAACAGAAGAAAAAATATTTACCCAAGCTGGCATCTGCAGAATGGATCGGCGCATGGGGGTTGACAGAACCCAATACCGGATCAGATTCTGGAAACATGCGTACAATTGCAAAGAAAGAGGGGGAATATTATATTCTAAATGGAGCTAAAAACTTTATTACTCATGGTAAATCATCTTCTGTAGCGGTAATTGTAGCCCGTACTCCTACGGAAGAAGATAAGGGAAAAACATCCGCTTTTATCATTGAAAAAGGAACTCCAGGTTTTACTCACGGGAGGAAAGAAAATAAGCTGGGCATGAGAGCTTCTGAAACAACAGAGTTGATTTTCGATCAGTGTAAAATCCATGAATCTCAATTGATCGGTAAGGAGGGCGAAGGCTTCAAGCAAGCTATGAAAGTATTGGATGGCGGACGTATTTCAATCGCAGCATTAAGTTTGGGCATAGCAGAAGGAGCATTCGAAGCAGCTCTGGC
>DATHPB010000030.1:0-3517 GCA_035484295.1 Cytophagaceae bacterium | reverse complement strand
TAATCAGCAAATAGGGCTTAGTTTTAATATTTATTGTTCATCAAACTGACTAGCTTCTGCTCTTCCGTATTCCAGAGCAGTTCATTAAAGTCCGCATTGCTTTTATAGAAACCGGTTAGTTTCAAGAGTCTTGTCAATAAGTCAAGGTGTGTTTGACGGTAATTAATACACAAGCCGGCATCGTAGTGCGTGATGAGTTCTTGCCAAACTAGGTTATTGGTACTCAGAACAGGCAAACGGTAACTCATGTATTCGTATAGTTTCGTTGGTATACGGTCGCGGGTAGCTTTGTTTTCGCTATAGGCCATCATGCCCCAATCGGCCTGTGCAATGGCTTCCAGGATGAGGGTATGGGCGACAGGTTGATCGAGCGAATCACATACTACAAAGGATTTGTTTTTAAGGAAGAGTTGAAGCTTATGACGTTCGTTATCGTTGGCACAGTAGCCTATGATGCGCAGGTAAAAGGAGGAATCCGCGGCATGAAGCAGTTCGGCAAGTCCAATCGCTTCATAGATTCCATATTCTTCAGACACGGTGCCGCTGAATAAAAGACAAGTCCGTTCACTTTTAACACGGTTATCCCTTTTTTCTGCAATGAATGGATCAATAACTGCTTTGTTGGCAACAACTTCCGCCTTATCGATGATGAAAGGCATCTCGGTGAGGTAGCATTGTTCAGCCGATATTACTTTGCTGTAAAAAGGCAATAATATTTTTTCTTTCAACCTCACCCACGAAGCGATAGGCCAGCGAAGCAGGGAAGGGAAAGCGTGGGTGTGTAAAATGTTGAGGTAATAGTTTTCCTGCACGTCATAGACCAGGCGAACAGAAGGATGTAATAGAGCATGCAGTACAAAAGGAAAAAGTAATTCATGAGTACAAGCTATTGCTATAGCAGGTTTCTGTTGATTTAGTAAACGAAAAATTTTCCACGGCGCCAATAGCCTTTTGAGAGACAGTCGCTTAAATAGGCCAAGTCCTGTGGCTTTCATCGCCATTGCGGGTGTTTCGTTCACATTTCCATAGCCCACGACATGTACATCTAGCAAAGGATTTTTTGATAGAGTAATTCCGATTTTTTCGTACATTCGTGGCTCGTATACAGGCTTAAGTACCGAGGCAATAACAATTTTGGTACGGGTCATATACGTCAAAGATATAGTTATTAATACCATAAACCAGTTTTTGTAACCGATGAAGGAATTGATTGAAAAGGCTTGGGAAGACAGAAGTTTGATCCAGACCCCCGAAGTTCAGGCAGCCATTAGAGCAGTCATTGAAGATCTGGATAAAGGAAAGAAAAGAGTAGCAGAACCAGGACCTGATAACACATGGATCGTCAACGACTGGATCAAGAAAGCTGTGATTTTGTATTTTCCGATTCAGAAAATGCAAACACTTCATTCCGGTCCGTTGGAATTCTATGATAAAATGGACTTGAAAACAGGCTATGAAGCCTTAGGTGTACGCGTGGTTCCTCACGCCGTAGCACGTTACGGTGCATACTTGTCCAAAGGTACTATATTGATGCCTTCTTATGTAAACATTGGTGCTTACGTAGATGAAGGTACTATGGTCGATACCTGGGCTACAGTAGGCAGTTGTGCACAAATCGGTAAACATGTACACTTGAGTGGTGGCGTGGGTATTGGAGGGGTCTTAGAACCGGTACAAGCTGCACCTGTGATTATAGAAGACGGGGCTTTTTTAGGTTCCCGTTGTATTGTAGTAGAAGGAGTGAGGGTAGGCAAGGAGGCTGTACTTGGAGCAAACGTAGTACTGACAGGTAGTTCGAAGATTATCGATGTTACAGGTGCTGAACCGGTCGAATATAAAGGTTATGTACCGGAACGTTCTGTTGTTATTCCGGGAACTATTACCAAAAAATTCCCTGCAGGAGATTTTCAGGTACCATGTGCTTTGATCATAGGCAAACGTAAGCCAAGCACAGACTTAAAGACTTCATTGAACGATGCGCTTCGTGACAACAATGTAGCCGTTTAAATTGCTGTAAGTACATAAAACAAGAAAGGAGACCCTTGGTCTCCTTTCTTGTTTTATGATATTTATGGGTTAAATTTTCATATTGTTTACTGGCTATCAGCATTTTTAAACCTCGCAGCCACGACCAATTCTTTGACTCCGGTACCATACTGATAAAATCCGCTTCCGCTTTTCACCCCCAGATGTCCGGCCTGTACCATATTGATCAATAAGGGAGAAGGTGCATACTTAGGATTTCCAAAACCATCTTGCAGCACTCTTAAGATAGCTAAACAGACATCCAGCCCAATGAAATCAGCCAATTGCAAAGGACCCATAGGATGAGCCATACCCAGTTTCATCACCTGATCGATTTCTTCTACACCGGCTATTCCCTCAAAAAGAGTAGTAATCGCTTCATTGATCATCGGCATCAAAATACGATTAGCTACAAAGCCGGGATAGTCGTTTACTTCTACGGGAATTTTATCGAGTTTTCGGGACAACTCCATGATACTTTCACATACTTCTTTAGAGGTGTTGTAACCTTTGATCACCTCGACCAGCTTCATGACAGGAACAGGATTCATGAAGTGCATACCTATTACTTTATCCGGACGCTGGGTAGCCGCTCCTAATTTGGTGATGGAAATAGAAGAGGTATTGCTAGCCAAAATACAATCGGGTGGTGCTGTTTTATCCAGCTCTTTAAAGATAGATAACTTGACATCTATGTTTTCAGATGCCGCTTCAATCACTAAAGACGAATCCTTTAGCGCTTCACTTAATTGTTGGGTGCATTGAATACGAGCCATGGCTTTATCTACTTCTTCTGTAGTGCTCAACCCTTTTTCTGCTTGCCGGTTTAAATTTTTATGAATCGTTGCCTTCGCCTTATTCAGTTGGTTTTCAGAAAGATCGTAAAGTGCAGTAATATATCCGTGGAGGGCAGTCACGTGTGCGATGCCATTTCCCATGGTACCTGATCCTATTATGGTTATTTTTTTCATAGTTATTCTTGTAAAGCAGAATTCATTCCCTTAAGTTTGTTCTACTAATTTAGTAGAATTAATTATAGATTATTCACACAATATAATGAATCTAAATAAAGTTAATAGATTGCATCAATCAGCCAATAATTTTTGTAATTTTCAATGTTAGTAATTTGGTAATACTACTATAAGTAAATTTGTAATAAAGATCAACCCATATAAAATACTATAACCCTGTTTTATCTAATATCTTAAATATCATGAGCCACGAAACAAATCAAAACATCCCTCAGAAATCTAATTTCGCATCTGTTTTTGCCGCTGTAGTTATTCCTTTAGCGATCGTTGTAAGTGCATTGGTTTACTTTTATGTGTTCGGTGCAGCAGAAAACTTTAATGCAAAGGGAGAACCCCTTCCTGGAAATTATTCTGGTATCATTTACAAAGGCGGTTTGATTGTACCTATTCTTCTTTCTTTTTTCGTAATGGTACTGACCTTTTCCATCGAGCGTTTCATCACTATCCAAGCAGCTTATGGC
>DATHPB010000029.1:0-3481 GCA_035484295.1 Cytophagaceae bacterium | reverse complement strand
AGGCTCGTTTCCTGGCCACTCAGGCAAGAGATGCAGCTCCTCATTACCAACATTCAGAGATAGGTTATAATTATAGGATGAGCAACATTTGTGCAGGAATAGGACGGGGTCAAATGCTTGTTCTCGACCAACGAGTAAAAGAAAAGCGCGCGTTATATGAATGGTACAAGAATATTTTGTCTGCTGTGTCTGGGATTACATTTTTGGAAGAACCAACGGGTTTTGCGTCTAATCGTTGGTTGACATGCATCACCATAGATCCTGCCAAGACAGATGGTATTACAAGAGAGGATCTTCGGTTGGCTTTTGAAAAGGAAAACATTGAATGCCGCCCCTTATGGAAACCTATGCATCTTCAACCTGTATTTACAAATGCTCTGTACTATGGTGATCGTTTGTCAGAACAATTATTTGACAATGGTTTATGTTTGCCCTCTGATACGAATATAGGAAATGATGAAAAGAATCGAATTTTTATAGTTTTTAAACAATTAAACCTTGTTTCATAAGAATGTTCTAACCTCAGCCTATACAGCAAAGAGGCTTTATGTTTTCTTCTTTTTACATTAGAAATGACCATTTTAGATATATTTAGATTACCTTTAAGAATAAAAAAAATAACCCGGAATATGACATACATATTAGGTAAAATGTTTTTGTTGAAACTCAAACGAAATTTTGTTTCCCGTTGGTTAGTTTTAGGCATTGACGTTTTTTTAGTATCATGTTCTATCCTTTTAGCCATTGGTGTACGTGTCAATTTTAGATTAGAACGAATCAGCGGATACGATGTCTACTATGCATTACCTACTATAGTAACTGTTTACTTTATTGCTTTTCTTATTCATAAATCATATTTCGGAATCATTCGGCATACCAGTATTGCAGATATATGGCGTATTCTGAAAGCCAATACTTTTGCGGTATTTGCTCTTACCTTTATTGTTACTGGTGCAGATTACTTTAATTATTATTACCTTAAATACATTTCCATTTCCTTTTTGATTATACATTTTCTGATCGCAACGTTTGTACTAGTTGTTAGTCGGTTTATTTTTAAAACAGCTTACTTTGAATTGACGGAATCAAAGCAATCTTACCGTAAAAATGTATTGATCTACGGAGCAGGAAAACTGGGTTTGTTGACGCATCACTCACTAATGCAGAGCGGGTTGTATAAGGTCATAGGATTTGTGGATGATAACCGCAGCATTAAAGGAAAATCGATAGAAGGAATTCCTGTCTATGCGTCCAGAGAAGTATTGGATCAGGGGTTTCTGGAAAAAAAAGAAATCGGAGAAGTCATTATTTCTATTCAAAAAATTAAACCCCAACGCAAGCGTGAAATCATAGACCAGTGTTTGGCATTGAATTTGTCTGTGAAGGCGATTCCTCCGGTTGATCAATGGATCAACGGAGAACTAACAGCCGGTCAAATCAAAGAAGTTAAGATCGAAGATTTGTTAGGAAGAGAAGCCATTCGATTGGGGAAAGGTAAGATTAGAAAGGAGCTGGAAGGAAAAGTCATAATGATTACGGGAGCCGCAGGCTCTATAGGACGTGAACTTGTCATTCAATCGTTGTATTGTGCCAGTAAGAAATTGATTTTGGTAGATCAATCGGAAACAGGTTTGTTCGAACTGGAGCATGAGATCAATAATCTCATGGAGAAGACAGTGGGGTATATAACGGATTACAGTGTGTACATTGCCGATATTTCAAACGAACAGGCGATGTCTGAATTGTTTGTCAAGCATTCTCCTGACATCATCTTTCATGCGGCAGCATATAAGCATGTTCCGTTGATGGAACAAAATCCAAGGGAAGCATTGCGTTGCAATGTGAAAGGGACAAAAGTACTGGCAGATATGTCTGTTAAATACAATGTAGCTAAGTTCGTTATGGTGTCAACAGACAAGGCGGTTAATCCAACCAATGTCATGGGGGCTTCCAAGCGCATTGCCGAAATGTACGTGCAATCTTTGGACAGGCATTTGAAGAAAAAAGGAATAGAATCTACTCAATTTATCACGACGAGATTTGGAAATGTACTGGGCTCCAACGGTTCGGTGATTCCCTTGTTCAAAAAACAAATACTAAGAGGAGGACCTGTTACAGTAACACATCCTGACATTACCAGATACTTCATGACTATTCCGGAAGCTTGCCAATTGGTAATGGAAGCAGGTGTCATGGGTCTTGGAGGAGAAATTTTTATTTTTGACATGGGGGAATCTGTGAAGATTGTTGACCTGGCTCGTAAAATGATCAAGTTGTCAGGTTTAAGACCTGATGAAGATATTAAGATTGAATATACCGGTTTACGTGAAGGTGAAAAATTGTATGAAGAATTACTGAATAATAAGGAAGAAACCCTTGCCACACATCATCCTAAAATTATGATTGCCCAAGTTCGTTTGGTGGATCATTTCTTGTTGAAAGCGGAATTGGAACGTACTATAGAATTGAATTACAAATTGAATGAATACGACCTGGTAAGGGTCATGAAGAATCTAGTCCCTGAATTTGTGAGCAATTCATCGAAGTTTGAAGTGCTTGATAACAATAAAGATGTATTGTATCAATAGAGATGTTTTTCAAAAGAGGATGATTCTGTAAATATTTATTTTTGTACTAGTCTCTCCTTCTTAAATCTTAATTTTTTATATAATTTGACTATATTGGCTGTGCAATATTTAATGAGGTACCTGCAAAGTAAATAGGGGTAATAAACCTATAGTTTTAAATTTTATGAAGTATAAGATCAGAATAGCTTTTTTTCTATTTTTAACTTTGATCATAGGCTCTTGCGTAACTCATAGAAAATATCCGTATCTCCAGGGTACAAATAAGGATACAGTACAATTCAACATTCAACGGGAAGAATATACACTGCAACCTGGAGATGTATTGGATATCAAAGTTTCAAGTAATATTCCTAGTGATATAGAAATATTCAATAAGAGATTTGAAGCCACTAATCCTAGTAATAATAGTAATGCTATCTCCAACTATTTATACGGGTACCTTGTTAATGGACATGGTAATATAGAGATACCCCTTATTGGTACCCTACATGTCACTGGCCTGACTTGCAATCAGCTTAATGATACGATACAAGAGAAATTATCGGAGTTCCTCAATTATGTTAGCGTAACTACAAAATTAGGAGTGTTTAGAATAACTGTTTTAGGAGAAGTTTTTCAACCGGGGACTAAGGAAATTATCAATCAGTATAATGTCAATATTTATCAGGCTATTGGCCTTGCAGGAGATGCTACGGATTTGGCAAACAAAAAGAAAGTTAAACTGGTTCGGAAAAAAGATGGTCAAATTTCTGTGATACGGCTGGATCTTTCTACTATCAATATGATCGCTTCGGAATATTATTATCTACAACCGAATGACGTTGTTTATGTAGAACCTTTAAAAGCCAAAGTCTTCAGATCTAACGCTTCCAATGTCACAGTAGTATTGTCGG
>DATHPB010000028.1:0-3682 GCA_035484295.1 Cytophagaceae bacterium | reverse complement strand
GACAGGCATTAACCCACAAGACTACATTGAATACCAACGTATGGAGATGGCTGTGGACTTGTTGAGAACAACAAAGAAGAGCATTCGTGAAATCGGTATTGATGTGGGCTACAAAGACACGGCTTATTTCTGCCGCCGTTTTAAAATGATGTTCGGCATACCTGCTGGCAAGATGAGACGCCGTGAGTCGTTAATGAATGTCTGATGCCGAAGCCGCATTAAGTTCCTGGACCTTTTCAGCAATTTCCACCAGCAAGTTCGGATCTTTTTCAATTCCATTTCCCACCACTACCACATCTGCTCCGGAAAGCCAAGCATCTACGGCTTTCCCGGGGGAGTTGATCCCTCCACCGACAATGAGAGGAACATCTACTACTTTACGTATGGTGGCAATCATCTTTCGGCTGATGGGTTTTTGAGAACCGCTTCCTCCGTCTAAAAAAATCAATTTCATCCCCAACATTTCTCCTGCCATTGCTGTACAGGCCGCCACACTCGATTTCTCGTAAGGAATTGGGGTTGTATTACTGATGTATGAAACAGTAGTTTGTTCTCCGCAATCCACCAACATATAACCCGTCGATAAAATCTCCAATCGTGTGTTTCGAAGTATAGGAGCCGCCACTACCTGCTGGCCAATCAGGTACTCCGGATTCCTTCCGGATATTAACGATAGAAAAAGAATAGCGTCTGCGTTAGGATCAATCTGCAAGTTGTTTCCAGGAAACAACACAACAGGTATGGTTGTACTGTTTTTTATTTCCAATACCAATTCATGCAAACTGTCACCTGCCAGTAAACTTCCTCCAATAAAGAAAAAGTCCACCTTGCATTCGATGCCCATGCGAATCACCCTTTGAAAAGCTTGTAATGACAGCTTGTCTGGATCGAGAAGCACTGCAAAAGACTTTTGCTTCTTCTGTTTTTTAATCACAAGTTGCTCTAGAATCGTCATACTTTTTTATGGGGTGAAAAAGCCGTTAGTATTTCATTTCCTTTATCGTGCAGTCTTTCGAAAAACCCTGAAACAAGGTAACGAAAAACAATTCCTGCTGTTAAAAACGTAAAGAACAATGCAACCACACCTGCTATAAAATAGCAAATAAAGGTCTGCTCAATATGCCGAGCGAGCCATTGTCCGAGAAAGTAAGTGCCTGCAAAACAACCGGCGCCAAACACAAAAGACAATACCATCAACAACATCATCACATTCACAAAATCCTTCACTGCTTTCTGCATCCCTGCTTTTGCCTGTTCAGGAGCCAACATGTTCCACAAGAAGAACACTATTTTATAAACCAGTGTGATCATCATCGTTTAGCGGGCGGGAAGTTCCGTTACGTATTTATCTGGATTGTCCTTAAAAAGTAAGTAAGTCAATGTAAATCCTATTCCTTCTGTAATGCGATTGATTTTGCTATCCGCAATGGGAGAACCACTGGCCGTCGTACCTCCCAAACTGTAATAATACTCCGTATCGCGCAAGTAATAAGCCGTAAGATGCAAATGAGGATTAAAGCCGTACGTGATTTCTGCTTTCAGCTTTGTGCGGTCTATCTTTCGGTTATTGTAAAATCCGTTCTTGTTGTCCTTGAGGTCAAAATTGACAAAGAGTCGGTAGTTGACACCAACATATAAAGATTTCTTTCCAAATTGCCACTTGCGACCAAGACCAATGGAGGCGGAAATACGTCCTTCATCAGGTCGTTTATAGCCTTTGTAGATGGTATAGGAAAGGTATTCAAAAGCAAATTCTTTATAAAAGAAAAGCTTGGAGATATGACCGCGGTGAGCCACATTAAAGCGAGTGAAAAAAGATCCTGAACCTATTTGTACAAAATTCGCTTTGCCTGAAATTCCACCGTACCAATGTTCTGTGAAGGCATGCTCATAGCCTGCCCAAAGGAATGAGTTGTAATTTTCATTCAAAGAATAATAGCCGGCTGTGTCTTGGGAAATCCTGGTGATGCCCCGGAACTGCAATAGGGTTCCATATTCAGCAAACAGCGACGAACCTTTGGTGAATATTTTTTCCACTCTGGCAGAAGTGTAGGTCACCCAAGGACGATACTCTTTTTGTATTTTTGCAGAATCAACTGCCACTGACTGCGCTCTCACGACAGAAACTCCTAGTAATAGGAACAAACAAACCTTGCCTGCCAATTTCAACATACAGCAAGATAAGGATTCGGAAGAAAAATGTCTATGCTTTGTTCTTTTTATGCTTCAATACCTTAGCTTTTACATAAAAAATGATTTCCTCTGCAATATTCGTGATGTAATCGCCGGTACGTTCAAACTTACGGATCATCGTGAGCAGGTAAATAGCCTGCGTAATTTTTTCAGGATCGTTGCAGGTTTTGAAATATTCTCCCAATACCTGATTAGCTGAAAAATTGATTTCATCCAGAAAATCATCCTTGGCAAATACGGTTCTTACCAGTTTCGTATTGTCAGCTTCGAATGAATCCACTAAAATGTCCAGCATCTCCAGTACAGCTGCCGTCATTTCTTTGAAGCGTAATTTCTCCAGCAATTCTTTGTCGAAAGGTTTTTCAAAACGTACGATGTAAGAAGATATCCCTTCTGCATTGTCGCCGATTCGTTCCAGGTCAGCTACCATTTTAATGGAGGCCAATACAAATCGAAGGTCGATCGCTACAGGGCTGAAAAGCGCAAGGATATGCTCACACTTGCTGTCGATATTGAGTTCATAACCATTAACACGCTTTTCATTTGCAATCACTTCTTCCGCCAGTTGATGATCAAAGGTATCGAAAGCCTTGATGGTTTTTTCCATCTGCTCTTTCACCATGGAAGTCATTTCCATCAATTCTGTTTTTAAATCACCAAGTTCGTTTTCGAGTAAGTTCATGGGTAAGCGGATTAAAAGATCTTCGACAACAAATTAATACTATAATTGATACGGATCAACCGAATCTTCCGGTGATGTAATTTTGTGTTTTTTGTTTCTTCGGATTGGTAAACAACGTGCGTGTATCGTCGTATTCTACCAAGTCTCCCATATAAAAGAAAGCTGTTTTATCACTCGTACGCGTTGCTTGCTGCATGTTGTGCGTAACGATGATGATGGTATAAGAAGATTTCAGGTTGTAAATCAACTCTTCAATCTTGGTGGTTGAAATCGGGTCCAAGGCAGAGGCCGGCTCGTCCATCAGGAGAATGGACGGTTCAACCGCCAGTGCCCTTGCAATACACAAGCGTTGCTGCTGACCACCTGACAATGCAAAAGCTGACTTCTTCAATTTATCCTTCACTTCTTCCCAAAGTGCCGCCTGTTTGATAGCCCACTCCACTTTCTCTTCAATGTATTTTTTATTGGTGACACCGTTGATTCGCAAACCATAGGCCACATTTTCAAAGATCGATTTGGGAAAAGGATTAGGTTTCTGAAACACCATGCCTACTGACTTACGCAGCTCGTTGATGTTTACCTTCGGATGATAAATATCCGCTTCGTCAATCAGGATCTGTCCATCCACTTTACAGGTTTCAATCAAATCGTTCATTCTGTTGAAACACCTTAAGAAGGTAGATTTACCGCATCCCGACGGGCCGATAAAGGCCGTTACCGTATTCTTTTTTATACTCATCGTGATGCCCTTCAGCACTTCTTCAGAGCCGTATCTCACGCGAATATTATTTGCTTCTATTTTCATTT
>DATHPB010000027.1:0-4094 GCA_035484295.1 Cytophagaceae bacterium | reverse complement strand
TACCCGTTTTTTATTATTCCCCTGAAACCCATGAAGCCATAGGGATTACCGGATTGTTGTTGTTTAAAACCAATGAAAAAACAGCCCGCACTTCTTACATTGATTTCCTAAGCCTCACCACACGACGCAAGCAACGTATAGCCCAATGCATGTGGTCGGTCTTCACTCCCGGTGAACGCTTCTTCATCAAAGGAGAAGCCTACTACAGTAAATTTCCTGATTACTTCTATGGCATCGGCAATCAAACGACCACCGACATGCGAGAAGCAATCCGATACAAGACATTCAGAACCAACAGCTGGGTGCTTCATCAATTGAAGCACCATTTATTTTTCGGACCTCAATACCAATTTTATAAAGTATTCGACACCCACTTTCCTACGCCAAGTCAATACAATGTGAACAACCTGGAAAGCATCAACGGATCGATGACTTCCGGTGTAGGTTTGGCTATTGTTTACGATACCAGAAATCACACCACAAACGCTCACAAAGGCTGGTACATGGAAGCTTCCAGCTATACCTATTCTGCAGTAACAGGAAGCGAGTATACCTTTACCAGTGTTTTACTAGACATTCGCAAATACATTCCCCTCAGTGCCAAAGCCACACTGGCACTTGCATTGACCAACAACTTGAATTTTGGAGATGTCCCCTTCAAACAACTCGCTTATCTGGGTGGTACCCGCAACATGCGAGGTTATTACGAAGGACGTTTCAGGGATAAAAATGGATTTGTGTTACAGGCAGAATATAGACAAACAGCCTATAGACGTTGGGGATTTGTAATATTTGGAACACTCGGCAATGTGTATTCAGACCTGCCTAACCTAATCAACAATGCACCTAAATATACAGTTGGCGCAGGTTTACGATTTAAAATCAATAGAAAGGAAAATACCAACCTGCGCGTAGATGAAGGGGTTGGAATGAACACGAGGGGTACTTACGGTAATTTCGGAGAAGCTTTTTAATTTTCACAGGAGAAATACCTGGACATTGTATTCTTTGGAAGAATTTTTCTTGATGTCCCCTGCATTTTTATGTCTTATTTTATTGTTCAAGCATCCTGCTCCCGGATTCTTTACCGAAAGGATCCAAATAATCCTGCAAAAACTTGGTTAAACTTACTTTAATACCGTAAACCTCTCATCATACGATTACTTTTAGTATATTGTAAGTATTAATTTGGACTTATCCAATCTATTGACCATGCTAAACTTCAAACGCTCCTCTTATTTATTCCTGATCACCTTGTGTGTGATGGGTATTACAACTCTTCGTTCTCATGCCCAATTCAAAGTAGTAGGTTACTTGGTGAACTGGGGAAATTTTGTCAGTGACGCAAGTAGTGTAGATTATACCAGAGTCACTCACATCAACATCGCTTTTCTTAATCCGGATGCATCGGGAGTATTGAGTCCTACGACCAACTTGTCCAATGTAGTGACCATCGTACATAACAACAACAGAAAGATATTGGCGTCTCTGGGCGGAGCCTCGGCACCTGCAAGTTGGGGAACATTACTGGCTACGTCAGCAAGTAGAACAGCATTCATTAATCAACTCACAACATTTGTTTCCACCTATAACCTGGATGGAATTGACATAGACTTGGAAGGCAATTTATTTCAAGCCAACACAATTACTTCCGCACAATATGAAGCTTTTGCCGTCGAGCTCGGTACAGCCTTGCATGGTCAGAATAAGCTCATGACCTCTGCCTTGGCTACATGGTTTATAGGATACATTACGAATACTGCTGCCCAACAATTTGACTGGATCAATGTCATGTCTTACGACGCTTACGGCACATGGACCGGACCTGGTCAGCACTCTTCCTACAACAATGCAGTCAATGATCTCAATACATGGTTACCCAAAGTAACAGATAAAAGTAAACTGGTATTGGGTGTACCTAGCTACGGCTATGGCTGGACAGGCAGTACTTCATCAGGCAGCTATGCCGATATTTATTCAACCATTGTAAACACCTATCCAAGAGCGGCCAATCAGGATTCCATTCAACCGGGTCCCGGACAAGTGATTTATTACAACGGTATTCCTACCATCAAAGCCAAAACATCATTGGCGCTCAGCAATGCCAGCGGAATCATGATGTGGACGTTACAGGATGACTTGCCTACTACTAACTCCAATTCGTTGATATTGGCCATTGATCAGGTCGTACAGGCGGCGAGTGGCAACACTCCTCCTACAGTATCGATGACTGCTCCGGCTAATAACAGCTCTTACACGGAAGGAGATGCCATTACCGTATCAGCGAATGCGACAGACAACGGATCTGTTACCCAGGTTTCTTTCTATGCCTTTACCTCCACTTCGGGATCTTATGACCTGGGTGATAAAACTACTGCTCCCTACACTGCGCAACTTTTAGGAGCAGGTCCTGGCACTTATAAAGTATATGCCAAAGCAACCGACAACGATTATGCGACGTCCAACTCTGATACGCTTACGATTACCATCAATAACACGTCAACGGAAGTTCCTGTCATGGGTGGCCCCTGGAACATTCCGGGAAAAATTGAAGCAGAAAACTTCGATGCAGGAAAAGAGATCGCCTACCACGATTCAGACAATGCCAATCAAGGGGCTTCTTACCGCATCACAACAGTTGATATAGAACCTACCACAGATACAGGAGGTGGCTATGATGTAGGTTGGACGGTCACAGGTGAATGGCTTAATTACACTGTTAATGTAACAGCAACGGCTAACTACAACCTCAGTGTGAGAGTAGCAACGACAATGACAGGACGTACTTTTCACATAGAAATGGACGGAGTCAATGTAACCGGTTCGATGACGGTTCCTAATACAGGCGCTTGGCAAGCATGGACTACTATAACTGTTTCCAATATTCCGCTCACACAAGGACAAAAAATAATGAAGATTGTTTTTGACAGTGGTGATTTCAATGTCAATTATGTAAGTCTTGCAACCAGTACGGTTACTGCCATCAACAGCGCAGATGCTTCGGGAAATGTTACCGCTTCGCTTTCACCAAATCCTTTTTCAGACCAGGCACAACTTAACTTCAGCTTGAAAGAGGGAGGACAAACAAAGGTCGTTTTGAACAATATGATTGGAGCAGCTCCTCAGGTAATCACTGAGCAATATTTCGGTGCAGGTGATCACAGTGTGGCCATCTCCGGTTTACACCTTACTTCCGGTATTTACCTTTGTACAATCACTTCAGGAGATCAAAGTAAAGTCATCAAAATAGTAAAAGAGTAAATAATTCTCATTCTTATATCGAAAACTCAGGTCTTATCTTAGACCTGAGTTTTTTTATGCTTGTGTTTTTTCAAATCCGTACTTTCTTTTATTCATATAATTTTTCTAAGATAAATCGTTTCCTATAAGAAAGTCCTTACCCTCCTGAACTATTGAATCAACTGTAAAAGCCCGATCCATAAGGGAAACAAGTGATAAGACATTTCTTATTTTATCTCCTTTACATGAACTTCATTCCGGTGATCCCTGTTTTTATTTCATAGAACACTTAAAAGCAGATAAGGTTATGAACGATGCTCTTGCTGACAAACTCATTGAGTTGTTTAAAAATGCCCGAAAAAAATTAGATACGATCGTTGAAGAACTTCCGAAGTCCTCCGGTCAATTGAATTCCTTCACTAATGGTTTAATCATTAAATCAAAGATTGAACTGCGTAAGTACTCTACTGAAATCACGGCATTGATTGCCCAGGCGAAAAAAAGTGGAGAAGACATTAGCAAAGCAGCTTACGATCAGATTTCGAAAGAAGTCGATTTGATTGTAAGTAAGGCCAAGCCATAACACGTTCAAAGAATTAAATAAAAAAGCCACGGAAAATACCCGTGGCTTTTTTTGTGCTAGATCGTATTCACAACTTATACTAGATGGACACCTGCAAATACTGATGCAGGAATTACTTAAAACAAAAAAGCTTCCTATTACTAAGAAGCTTTTAATGTCGGGGTGGCAAGATTCGAACTTGCGACCTCCTGGTCCCAAACCAGGCGCGATGACCGGACTACGCTACACCCCGAACTTTATGACCTTTAATTTTTTCTAAAATCCAAGCCTT
>DATHPB010000026.1:0-4405 GCA_035484295.1 Cytophagaceae bacterium | reverse complement strand
GCAAGATCTGGAAACCTTATTAAAGGAAAAACAAAAAGATCCAGATCAGTTGAGTGAGCTGTTTATTCAGGTTTCAGAAGACCTTTCCTATGCACGTACCTTTTATCCCAACCGATCCATACGCGTTTACCTCAACAATATTACGCAAGCCATCTTCTTTAACGTTTATAAAAACAAACGTACCCAATGGAAAGACATCGTTTTTTTCTGGAAAGAGGAACTCCCATATGTCATCTATCATTCCCGTAAAGAATTGAGCATAGCACTGGTGATCTTTTCCATTTCCATGTTGTTTGGCATCATTTCATCTTTCAAAGATCCCGCCTTCGCAGAACGTATTCTGGGCAATGCGTATGTAGAGATGACGAATGAAAACATTGCAGGAGGAGATCCCATGGCCGTTTATAAAAAAATGAATCAGATGGACATGTTCTTCGGGATCACGCTCAACAACCTACGCGTCGCTTTCCTGACCTACATACTCGGACTGTTTTTTTCCATCGGCAGTATTTCGTTACTGATGTATAACGGAGTGATGGTAGCTACCTTTCAATATTTTTTCTATGCCAGACATTTATTCTGGGAATCTTTTCTGACCATCTGGTTGCACGGTACCATCGAGATCTCTTGCATCATACTCGCCGCGGGAGCCGGCATCAGACTTGGCTCAGGATTGCTTTTCCCCGGCACCTATACACGTCTGCAAGCTTTTCGTATTTCAGGAACCAATAGTTTAAAATTGATTTTAGGATTGGCTCCACTTATTTGCCTGGCTGCTTTTATTGAAAGTTTCATTACACGTTATACCGGTACGCCAGACTGGTTGAAAGCATTGTTGATCATTGCTTCCTTTTTATTCATTGCCGGCTATTTCATTGTACTTCCTTTACGCAAAGCGAAAAAAGGATTTCATCCCAGCCTTAAACCAGAACGACTGGAAAGCTCTGCTCCTATTCTCTTTGATCGGAAAAAGATATACGACAACGGTTATATTTTTAAACTTACGTTTGTCTTGTTAAAAGCCAATTTTAAAAAGATCATTGTACCTTTTACCATATTGAGCATTCTTTATTCTGCAAGTGCCACGTATACTCTACTTTCCTCTCAAGAAAGCAATTATTATTCCAACGGTTGGTTTTTCTTTGACAGGCTCTATAACGATTACACACCTTCTTCCATCAAGTACGCCAACATCGTTTTCTTTTCATTCATCTTCACCATCACCATTGAACGATTTATGGCTTTCCTAAAGAACGGTACTTCTTATTTACCAGATGTAAAAGATTACTTCCTGATGTTCTGCTGGAGCATCGGTTGTTCTGCTCTCATACTCTCTCTTACCTTTTTGTCTGCCACCCTGTTCGCCTGGTGTGTCGTATTGTTTGTCCCCTTCTTGTGGCTGATTTTATTTGTAGGCTTTTACGAAAAAAATAACATCTTCTCCACACTTAATCAATCGCTTCATTTATTGAATAACGCTTTCCTTTCTTTATGGGGAATGTTCTTTATCCTTTTCATTACAGCGACAATTTTCTTGTGTATCCTCTTTTCACCACTTTGGTACTTGTACCTACAGTTTTTAAACTGGAACATTTTACTTTCCGAAAGCAATCAAACTTTTCTTCAGACCTTCATACCTTGTTTTATGTCAGTGATTGCTCTATCTTTTGTGACTTTCTTTATCATGAACGGTATTTTTATTAAGTATTTTTCTATGAAAGAGCAGAGCGAAGCCAATAGCCTGATCGAAAAAATAAAACACTTCTGATGTTTAGAGCTACCGTTTTATATATTTTCTTCTTTATTCCCTGCTTCGTCCTACCGATCTCGGCACAAGATACGAGTAGTATAACCATTGACTCTAGCGAAGCATTTCCTATAGAAGACGAAACACTATTGAAAGAACAAGACCAGTATATTTACGACACCATCGAGGGAAAAGCACTGGACTCTACCACCTGGAAGAAACTGGCCAGAGAATTGAATTACGGAGATACATTAGCCACTGAAAAGAAAGAAAAGAAAATTGAAAAGTCACTCGACTTCCATCCGAATTTCAGGATCAATTCCACACTTACCAAATACATTCTATTCACTGTTGTCATTGTAACATTGTTGTACCTTTTATACCGATTGATCGGAGCTGCTGTATTGTCTGCAAATACGCGTATTCCTAAGAATGAAGCAACCTTTGAAATACTGCACGACGACGAGCAAATGATGCAGAAAAATCTAAATTCTCTGCTGGAAGAGGCTTTACAAAAACAGGATTTCAAAAGTGCCATTCGTATTTTATTCATCCAATCTCTTCAGGAACTGCAATCGGCTCAACAGATCTCATGGAAAAAAGAAAAGACAAACAGAATTTATCTCCATGAATTAATCAACCGTCCCAACTTTGTTCCCTTCAGCACCATGGTGCTGCTTTATGAGAAAGCCTGGTACAGTGAAGTCACAACAAGCAAAGAAGATTTGGATACCTTTTATACTTTCAAACATCAACTGACAAAAGTATAGTCACATGAAAAACAAAAAGGCACTAGTCTTCCTTCTAATCATCGCAATAGTCATTGCGGGAGGGTTGATCTATTATCTTTTTTTCAATAAAGAAAAAACAAATTGGGACCAACATTACAAAGAAGCCAGCAAAGATCCGTACGGTACATTCGTCTTATACGGTTTACTAAAACATCGTGCAGGAGGGTTAAAAGACATCAATAGTGATTATCTGTCTTTCATAAAAAAAGAAGCCGGTAAAGACAGCAATGCCAACATTGTGTTGGTAAACCGCTACGCTTTCCTTTCCGATACAGAAGCCACAGTGCTGATGGACTGGACAGCGCTGGGGAATACCGTGTTTATGGCTACAGAAAGTATTCCGGGAGAGTTGATGCGTAAACTTTATACCGACGAATGTGGTCAGGAATGGCAGGGGCTTTCCACTTATTCAGACAGCATCATACATCCTAATTTTGCATTGCTCTCACAACGCGATTCGGTAGACTATACGTACAAAGCCCCTTATCCCGGACCAGATGCTTTTATCAAATCACGCACCAAGCAGTGGACCTATTACGACAGCCGCTATTTGTGCGACTCTTCACATGCCACCGTTCAATATGGCTACCTTTCCACCAGTAAAGATTCAGGCTACGTCAATTTCATCTTTATTCCTTATGGGAAAGGCGGGTTTTATTTTCATACCAATCCTTTATTGTTCAGTAACTATTACCTTCTCGATTACCAGCATTTAAGATACACATCCAAGGTATTTCAGCACCTCAGCAACGGTACTATCTACTTTGATAAGTTTCACAAGAGCTACCAGGATTTCAATCAAAACAGTAGTCATTCCGAAGGTCCGCTGGTATACATCTTGTCACAACGCAGCTTAAAATACGGCTGGTACCTGTTGCTCGCCATGACCGGTCTTTATATCTTCTTCCGGGCGAAACGCAAGCAAAAACCGATCGCCATACTGGAAGAAAAGAAAAACACGACACTGGAATATTACAAGACCGTGGGTTCTCTTTATTTTCAACAACAAGATCCTTACAAGATATCGTTGCTCATGTTCCGGATGTTCCGGATTTATGTAAAAGAAAAATATAAAATCAGCATCAAGACCAACGATGAATATACCGTCAGGCTTTTAAGTACCCGTTCAAAAATAAACCAGGAACACGTCGAACGACTACTGACCATGGACCGTTACGTCAACACACGACCGGCGGTCTCTAAAGACGATGTCGTTTCCTACTATCAGAGATTAAACTACTTTTACCTCAACTGCAAATAAGAATACACCATGGAAGAAACAACGATCCCTGAGAACAACATGCCAGAAGGTTTGGAGCGCATGAAACACTCAGTAACAGAAGTCAAGAGAGAATTGAGCAAGGTAATCATCGGACAATCACATCTGATTGACCTGCTCATGGCCAGTCTTTTTACCGGAGGACACGTACTCATTGAAGGTGTACCCGGGATCGCCAAAACGTTAACGGCTAAACTCCTGGCACAAACGATCAGCCTCGATTTTTCACGTATACAGTTTACGCCAGACCTCATGCCTACAGATGTTACAGGCACCTCTATCTTCAATGTCAAGAATTCCGAATTTGAATTCCGGAAAGGACCTGTTTTTTCCAATGTGGTACTGATCGACGAGATCAACCGCTCTCCTGCCAAGACACAAGCTTCCTTGTTTGAGGTGATGGAAGAAAAACAAGTTACAATAGACGGAACGACGTTTAAAATGAACCTTCCTTTTTTCGTTATCGCTACTCAAAACCCGGTAGAGCAAGAAGGCCTGTACCGCTTACCGGAGGCACAGCTGGATCGTTTCGTATTTAAAATAAAGATACATTACCCTTCCTTGGAAGAGGAGACAAGTATCTTGAGA
>DATHPB010000025.1:0-4858 GCA_035484295.1 Cytophagaceae bacterium | reverse complement strand
AATTTGACGAAGAACAAAAAATGATTGCCGGCATGGCAAAGGATTTTTTGAATGCAGAAGTATTGCCTAATCTGGATCGTATCGACGCACAGGAAGCGGGCTTAATGGAATCGCTGGTAGAGAAAGCGGGTGAACTGGGTTTGTTGGGAACCTCCATTCCTGAAAACTATGGCGGCTTTGGCAAAGACTTCAATACTTCGTTACTAATGACTGAAACGGTAGGTGCCGGACATTCCTTTGCTGTAGCTCTTGCGGCACACACAGGTATAGGTACATTACCGATTTTATATTTTGGTAACGACGCACAAAAGCAAAAGTACCTTCCAAAACTGGCAACGGGTGAATGGAAAGCAAGTTATTGTTTGACGGAACCAGGCTCTGGTTCTGATGCATTGGCAGCAAAAACAAAAGCGGTGTTATCACCAGACGGTAATAGTTATATCTTGAACGGTCAAAAAATGTGGATCACAAATGCCGGCTTTGCCAACGTGTTCATTGTGTTTGCTCAGATTGACGGAGATAAGTTTACAGGCTTCATTGTAGAGAAGGGCGAAGGCCTGACACTAGGAAATGAAGAACATAAAATGGGGATCAAAGGATCTTCTACTCGTCAAGTGTTCTTAAGTGATTGCAAAGTGCCTAAAGAAAATGTATTGGGTGAAATCGGAAAAGGACACTTGATCGCATTTAACATTCTGAACATTGGTCGTATCAAGTTGGCAGCTGCAGCGATTGGAGCAAGCAAGCAGACCAGTACACTGGCTATTCGTTATGCCAAAGAAAGGATTCAGTTCAAGCAACCGATTGCCAACTTTGGTGCCATACAGTATAAATTAGCTGAACAAGCCATTCGTATCTTTGCTTCAGAATCTGCGATGTACCGTGCTGGTATGGATATCAACCATGAAGAAGAACGTTTAGCAGCAGAGGGCAAATCAGCAGAACAGGCATTGATGGGTGCGGCACAAGAATTCGCAATAGAGTGTGCAATTTTGAAAGTAGCTGGTTCTGAAACATTAGATTATGTGGCCGATGAAGGCGTACAAATATTAGGAGGGTATGGGTTTTCTGCAGATTATCCTATGGATAGAGCATACCGTGATTCTCGTATTAATAGAATCTTTGAAGGTACTAATGAAATCAACCGCATGTTGATCATGGACATGTTCTTGAAGAAAGCCATGAAAGGAGAACTAGACTTGATGACTCCTGCTATGGCCATTCAAAAAGAACTGATGGCTATCCCTGATTTTGGTGACGAGGCAGAAGGATTGTTTGCAGAAGAACATAAAGCAATAAAGAACTTTAAGAAAGCATTGTTAATGATTGCCGGTTCTGCTGCGCAGAAGTACATGGATAAGCTGGCCACAGAACAGGAGATCTTAATGAATCTGGCGGATATTGCCATCAATATCTATATGGCAGAATCTGCGGTGTTGAGAGCGGAGAAAGTGGCGAGTATCAAAGGTGAAGGTGAAGCGAAGATCATGATTCAAATGGCGAAAGTATATGTGTTTGATATGGCAGATCAAATCAACATCGCCGGTAAGAATGCGATCAACTCCATGACAGATGGCGACATGCAACGCATGTTATTGATGGGTTTGAAGCGTTTCACTAAGATTGCGCCATTAAATACAAAAGAAGCCAGACGGATTATTGCGGCGAAATTGATAGATGCCAATCAGTACATAGCATAGGTTTAGCATTTTATAGTACTAAGAAAGCCCCGTTATCCGCGGGGCTTTCTTTTTTGCTATGAAAGATAATAGAATATTATTCTTGTCGTTTTGTTTACCACTTGAGTAAAAATAGGGCAATAACATCGTTATCAGGCAGTTGTTCGGGAAACTTTGTCGGCACTTTGTGAAAAAAAAGAGGCAATTATACCAATTAACCTACAATAGCGTTAACTTTATAAGTCGGAGTGCGTATGCAATTCCGGAATTAAATTAAGCTGCATGTCATTCGTTAAGTTAAGATTCATTGATAAGAACAAGTCTCAATTTTTTGCCACGGTAAGGAACAGGGTTGATCAGTATTTCGAAGAAAACGAAATCTCAAAAAAAGCAAACGGTTTGATGATCTTCAAATCTGTTTTTTATTTGGGTACATTCTTCACCTTATACGGACTCATTCTCTCCAATCAATTCAGTCCATTGACCATGTTGTGGATGGCGATTGCAATGGGGGCTTTTGCTGCTTTCATCGGATTCAATGTGGCGCACGATGCGATACACGGAGCCTACAGCTCCAATGATAATGTCAACGAAGCAGTGGCCATGTTCTTTAATATTCTGGGTGCCAATGTATACGTCTGGAAAGTTACTCATAACGTAGTGCACCATACCTATACCAACATTCCCGGTCATGATGAAGACATTGAAATTGCACCGGGCTTATTGCGTGTTACAGATCACGACGCCCTCAAACCTTTGCATAAATACCAGCACGTATATGGTTTTTTGTTATACTGCTTCGCCAGTTTATCCTGGGTATTTAGAAAAGACTACGTGAAGTTTTTTAAAGAGCGCATCGGGCAAACAGACAATTCCATGCCTCCGAAAGTAGAAATCTTCAAATTGTTTTTCTTTAAGTTTTTATACTATATCGCATTCATCGTTGTACCACTTCTTGTGCTCGACATTACCTGGTGGCAATTCATCATTGGTTTCTTGTGTATGCATTTTATGGAAGGTGCGGTCTTGGGCTTGGTATTTCAACTGGCTCACTTGGTAGAGCAAACAGAATTGATTGACGCTAATGAACAAGGGAATATAGAGGAAGCATGGGCAATTCATCAAATGAAAACGACCGCCAATTTTGCTTCTCAAAGTTTCCTGGCGACATGGTTATGCGGCGGATTGAACATGCAAGTAGAACACCATTTGTTTCCGAAAATATGCCATATCCATTATCCTCAGATTTCCTCTATCGTGCGTGAAACGGCTGAAGAATTTGGTGTACCCTACTATGACAACAAAACCTTTTTCACAGCCTTGCAATCACATTATAAAGTATTGAAACATTACGGAGCCGATGCGCTTGCTCAGCGCCGGTTTGTTCAAGCCTAAGATCTTCATCAACTAATAAAAAGCCTTCGTTACAAACGAGGGCTTTTTTGTGCATGATATTTTCAAGAAAAAAGTGTCCGTGTAACGAATTGCAAAGGAGCAATCAGCATTTGTGCTTACTCTTTCAGGTATTCTTCCCTTTAAAATTTCCAGACAACCCGATAAACAAATAACCCGTCTTGTTGTCAAAAACCTGTTTCTCCTTAAAAAAATACCACGGTAATGTTAAATCTTTAAAAACAAGGGACATTGACCGAGATTTTCTTACTCAAATGTTAATAAAGTTACATACCTCTCTTATCTTTACGCTTTACATGAGACAATGCTTATGAAGACACATAAACTGATTTTTACTCTTCTTTTTCTGATTAGTGGTTTTTACAAAAGTTTTGCACAGCCTGGCACATTAGATGCCAGTTTTGGCAAGGCAGGTATCAAAACATTCAGTGCCAAACTCAATACTTCGTTTGATAAAGTAACGGCTGTCGTTTTAGATCAAGCTGGCAACACATTGGTTTGTGGAACAGACAGTTTAAACAATACCAGCACTAACACCCAAGGATTTGCACTTCGCCTTCTACCCAATGGTACACTGGATACCAGTTTTGCCAAAGGAGGAAAATTGAGGTTTGATGACCTGTATCAGAACTGGTCTTTTTTCCCTCAATCGATTGCTACCTTTAACGATGGATCTATGGTGTTTGCGGGTTATAGAGCATATGCTGGAACCCAGTACCCAACCTTGATCAGGCTGAACAAGGATGGCAGCAGAAATATCAGTTTTGGTTCGTCTGCTTCAGGTTACATGGACATCTCAAGTACAAATACAACCATTACTTCAACGGCCTTTTTAACTTCCGTACAAATATCCACGGATCAATCGCTCATCTTTGCTTCAGGAGCCACGAGTTCAGATGCTTCGGGTAATTTTCTGATGGCAGCAGTCAATTCCTCAAACGGTACCCAAGCCAGTTATGGTGGAAGTCCGGATGGCACCTTCTCATACGACTTTGGTATAGTTGCACCGACTTATGATGAGGTCAAATGCTCGGCTCTATTTGGCGACAAATTATATCTGGTAGGGAATTCAGCCAATACCGTTATCGCTATAGTGGTTTGGAATCTTACAACAGGAAGCTTAGAAAGTACTTTTAAAGGAGGAGGAAGGACTACTCTTGCTATAGGAGGTACGGGAGCGACAATCAACACTGCATACGCAGTAAGCATATCACCACAAGATACCAGCATTAACATTGCGGGAAGTGCTACTGTTTCGGGAGCTTATAATACGCTTCTATATAAAATAGACAAAACAGGAACCTCTCTCTATTCGCAGGTCTACCTGCCGTTTGGAGCTAGTCAGAGTCAAAGCTATACCGTTACGACAGACATCAACAATAAAATTGTAATGGGAGGAGGAGCAAACATCGGTTCAAATTATTTATGGACTGTAATGCGTGTCAATCCAGCAGATGGTTCTGTGGATAATAGCTTTGGTACGTCCGGCGTTCAAACTTATTCAACCATACTGAGTCAATCACTGGATGAAAGTATAAGAGGTATAGAATGTCGCTCGGATGGATCTTATATACTGAAGGGGACAGTTTCAAGCACAGGAGGGAATACGGATGTATTGTTGAAGAAAGTTACTTTATCCGGTAGTCCGGATCTTTCCTACGGCACGCAATCAGAAGCTAAAAACTGGGTGGTTGATGCCAACACTCATGTTACGAATATTCTACAACGTTCAGACAGTAAATTATGGGTCGTTGGGGATTATAATG
>DATHPB010000024.1:0-7274 GCA_035484295.1 Cytophagaceae bacterium | reverse complement strand
TCCCTGACCCGAAGCTATTGTTGCACCACCGCTAGCCGTCCATGCATAAGTTGAACCCGTGGTGTTGGTTACCGAATAAGTGGCTCCTGTTTGACTCAGACAAGCAGTGCCCGCACCGGTGATCGCTGATGTAACAGGTGTTTTTCCTTGTGCGATGAAATTATCGAAATAAAACAATTGTCCAGCTACATTCGAATTGGGATTGAATAAAATTTGCAAGCGGTCTACATCTGCCGCCGTTAGTGTCGCATCTGGAGATTGTAGAAAAGTAAAGGTCAGTTTATTCCATGTATTGGTAGCTCCTGTAACAGCTGTGTATTGACTGTGTCGTCCAGCCGGATAAGCATTTACCATTTTTAGACTGTTGTCAAACTCAATGGTAATGGGTGTCCCCGCCGGTGCATTGGAATACACATCCATTGTAAAGTAGCGCAATCCCGTTCGAAAATCATCAGCATTGTCCACTAAGAAATTGGCGTAACCCAGAATATCATAAGTACTGCCCACATCTCTGGCATAGCGGCCAACGGTAGATGAGGTATTGCTACCGCCAGGTGCAGGATTGGCGACAACAGTAAGCACACCATTGGAATACATATCACCTATGTTTCTATTGCTTTCAAAATCATCCAATATAATCCCGCATGTTTTCACAATGGCTTTCACACCATAATTCACGGGTACCGACGTACAAGATGTGCCCGCGCCGTCTCCATCTACATTACAAACAATGTTGGTATTAAGAGCCGAATTAAAGCTTACTAAAATGTTATTCGTCCCCGCACCTGAAACAATAGTAGCACCAGACGGTAACACCCAGTTATATGTAGCGGATGCTCCTGCACTCGTGACACCGTAGTATTTTTGATCTCCTACAAACACTGTCTTCTGTCCTGATATGACCAAGGAAGAAGGATTGGAGTATACCCTCACGTAATCTACATACATAGACGGCAATGTACCTGTACCTGGATTAGCATTCCCGGTAAGGGAACCACCCAATGCCAGATTCAGAATCAAATAGAAATTAGTCGTATTGAAAGGCCAGGTCGTAGCAGTACCACCGGCTAAACTAGAAGGGGTATAAGTAGCTGTGGTGACCCCATCTATAGAGTACTTGATTTGATTGGGAGTCCAGTCTACAGCATACAAATGATAAGCAGAAGACCAGTCTGCATTGGTTACTGTTACACCTGTTTGGTTAGGAGAATAACCTCCACCATTACAAGGTGTGCAATTATAATGCAATGTTTGATAAGCGTTGACAGGATTGCTGTTGACAGTTTCTTCAATATCAATTTCTCCACTGTAGGGCCAGTTATTCGCATCAGACAACATCCAGAATGCAGGCCACATACCAGGTCCGGAAGGAACCTTGATGCTCGCTTCCATTCTGCCGTACAACCAGGAAGCCAATCCCTGAGTGGAGATTTTACCGGACGTATAGTTAGATCCGGAACCAAGGTAATTGGACTGATATTTAGGTGTGATCACCAAATTCGATCCATTTACCGTTACATTATTTGTACCGCTTGTATAATACTCCAATTCTCCGTTACCAAATCCACAGCCGGACGAACCACTGCATCCATTTCCTGTTACATAATTCCATTTCGTCAAATCCAGAGAAGTACTGTTAAATTCATCCTGCCAGACCAGTTGGGTGCATTGTGAAAATACCTGCCCTGAAAAAAACAGACAAAACAGGAGCATACCGGTTACGATTGCAATTCTTCTTTTTTGCGTGTTTTTACTTTTTAAACGAGTTGAAAAACGGTCTTTAAAAATCATCATAGGACGTTCTGGTTATAGGATATAGTTGTACGTAAGAAGGTGTATCTATTTTCAAACTATTCGATAAAATAAATATCCGACAATAGTCTCGTTTAATCAAGGGTCAGTAAGAAGAAAACAATAGTTAATATATTGATAAATAAGTATTTATGATATATGTTTTGCACATAGCCGACAATACTTAGGAAAGAAAAAATATCCTTTTACCATTAAAAATCAATATTTCTAGAAATAGCAGGACTAATACAATATTTTAAATAACAATCATAAAAAAATCTGTCTAGAAAGGACTTTTTACAGTATTCTTATTTTCAGATTTTTATAAAATCATTCATTAAGAGTTAGGATGTATTTACATGTACCTTATTTTATATTATTAAATAAAAAAACACCGCTTGTGGGCGGTGTTTTAAGAAATTAAATTTAGCCTAATTGTCAAATCTTATAGGAAACAATTACTGATACTTTTCCAAGTAATCCTTTACGACCGACCAAAACTAATTTTTCGCGTTGAGGCCAGATGGTATAATCGCGTACAAGTACCAGCTTATCAGGATTAGGCAGCAGTTCATCCTTTATAATGGCACCAGTATCCCGATCATAGGCCAGGTAACGTATCTTATGAATAGAAGCATCGAGTCCATCCGAATAAGCATAAATGAAACGAATCTGATCAGATTGCATGTTATCCATCGCAAAAGAGATGGAATTCAATCCATCTATGGCAGGGTAAACCTGATTCTTTGCTAGATAGCTTGACCATTGCAGCTCATCTTTGCTGTTAAAGCTCATCATAATGATACCTTCTGCTTGTACATGTCCATCTAATTCTACTTTATGACTTTCATCAAACGTACCACGGCTGATGTGAGGATAACCATCGGCATACAGGCATCTTTTTTCCAACACAAATAATAACTGTCCATTGGCTTCCAATCCAAAATGTGTGAGGTCATAATCCAACCAATTCTCTTCTCCCTTGATCAACTTTGAGTTTTTGCGCGCTTCAAGATGTTTCGCTTTCAATTTCTCATCATATTCCTTAAATATCGATTTCTCTACCTTTTGTTGTGAAAAATCAAAAATGGAAAACATCACCCCTGCAAACATCCCTTTGGAATTAAGCTCTGTATTACCCACCAATATCTTGTCGTCTGTTAAAAAACGAACATGGAAATCATCTTTTTGAAAATTCGTAGAAGGTAGCTCCAGGATGTTAAAGTCTTTGGTGTCCATATCAAACTTAATGAAATTGACCTTTCCTCCATTGTTAGCATTTAAAATAAACAGGTCTCCTTTATTGTTGATGTACATGCCATAATTCACGTAATCGTTATCAATACCAACCTTTCCTTTTTTCAGCAGATTGCCACTGTTGTCGTACAAACCCACATTGGCAGTCAATGCATGTTCTCCGTAGTTGAATACATAGGAAATAAATTTAGATCCATCGGGAGAGAACTCCAGGTGGTGTGTGTATTCAAATGCCGTTACAAATTCAGTGCTGTTATGTTCTATAATCACATCGATGAATGATTCTTTCACCTTGCCCTTGTGAGGATTTTCATCCCATTGTCCTACCTGGTATTTATCCAGTTCTTTCGTCCAGATCTTCCCGCCTTTCTCAACATCATAACCATATGCTTCCAATTTAGTAATACCCTCTGTTTTAAGGTGCACACCAGAAAGTAGAACGATATCTTTTCCATTAAAGAAAATATCCTTGTACTCTTCATTGTTTTCTACCCATAAACTGACAGACCACATGGTTTCAAACTTCGTATTGTAACGTTCCAATGCGAACTCCGCTTTCCCTTTTGCAGAACCGCTCACTTTAGAGAGTGCGACAAAATCTCCATCGGGTAATACCACTACATCCTTTCTTCCATCCGGTTCTGTATTTGGACTTCCTAATCTGAAGTCTTTGGAAAACTCAACAGACTGCGCATTGGCAGATGAAAAAACAAAGATAAATACGGAGATGAAAAGGAATAATGTTTTCATGATGTTACACTTAATATAATGACATGAGCAAACAAGTTAAGGAATGCCCCTCCAAAAATAAAAAAACACGTGTTAAAATTTTGTGATCGTTTTATGTGCAAATAATTTCTTTAAATAACCATGTCAGGAACTATCGAATCAGTAGATTAGAAACAACGCTTATTTTCCTTCTGCCCAATTCAGCAAGACAGGAAAAACGGACAAGGTATATTCATCCTGCTTTTGGGCCAGCTTGTCTTCTATAGACTTGAGCGATGCGATGCTTTTCGCTTTGGTATGTGTTTCGTTACGTAGCAAAACCAATCCTGTACGTCCCGCTCCTGCTAAAGCAGAAGACGCATCCATCCACTCAGCAATGCTGTTGTCTTTGTGCAAACGGCGCTGTAGAACTTCGTACTGATGCATCCATTCATGAAATAAATTATTCAACGCAGTCTTTGAAGATCCTTCCGGATTGCGCTTGAACTCCTCGATCAACAAAACGGTCTGCAGGTATCCGATAGACGTTGGTCTGGACATGTCTGCAACATCCCTGAGCGGATGAGCGGTATCGTATTTTCCCTTTTTCTTCATTGCATGATGACGCTTGTATCCGCTGCTTGGTTTTAAATAATTGCAGAGCATTACCAATTCGTCAACATCATGACCAATGTGTAAAGAGTCTGCAATAACTTGTACATAGTCCTCGTGCCTGATTCCTATGCGATCGAGTCGTTCTGAAAATGGCAGCAAGCGTCTGTAAAAAGAGACCGTATCCAACGGTAACGTCGAGTTCCATCCGATCTCGGCCACAGCTGCTGCATTGGGCCATATGCGTGAATCTATTGTCAAAGAATCCACCAGTTCAGACCACATGGCGCTTTCTTGTCCGATGATCCTGCCTTTACCCGTTGTTGTTTCTATCTCATTTCTTTGGCTGTAATATTCTCCTGCAGTATATGTCTGATCAAGGTAATAGCCATTGGAACGAACCACCTGATAACCTTCTGACAAAGCCAGTTTCATTGGCTTGTCTCCTCTCCACGATTGAATAATGGTCGTAGAGGAAGGATGACAATCCAGTATTTCATCCCATCCAATCATCTGCCTGCCGCAAGAAGCGAGGATAGTTTCTATACGTTGATTGAACCTTGCCTGTAAATCGTGTTGGTCTTTTATTTTTTTATCCTGCATGAATTGCTGAATATAGCCATTGTCCTGCCAATCCTTGCCCGTGACTTCATCACCACCGATATGCACGCAGCTATCTTTAAATACAGTGGTCATTTCCATGAAAAAATCCTTCAGGAATACATATACTTTTTCGTTCGTAGGATCAATAGCCGCATCAAATACTCCATAACCTTGTTCCGGTTGATACGTTCTTTTGGCAGACGCATAATCAGGTAAACCTGTAAACCATGACGTAGTATGTCCTGGAAGATCAAATTCCGGCACGACCCGTACCCCCCTGTCACTGGCGTATTCTACAAAACGACGCATGTCTGATTGTGTATAGTAGTGTCCTTGCGAACCCAGCAATTGCAGTTCAGGGAATAATTTAGATTCGATCCGAAAAGCCTGGTCGTCGCTAAGATGCAAATGCAGGACATTCATCTTGGCCATAGCCATCGCATCTATGTTCCTGTACAATACAGACAAAGGGATAAAATGGCGGCTTACATCGATCAACAGTCCTCTCCAATTGTACTGAGGTTTATCTTCTATAATTACTCCCGGAAAATAATAACCGTTATCGTCTTTTGTCAGCAGCTGCGTCAGCGTTTCCAACGCTCTCATGACACCCAAGCTCGTGGAAGCGCAGACCTTGACTATTTTTTTATTAATGTCTATACGATATCCTTCATTGGCCTTAACACATGGGGTTTGCAGAGAATCAAAAAAAATCCAGATCCCTTTTCGATTGTATGTGGAATCTTTATGCAAATCTATGACCATCATATTTTGAGACTTGGTAGACATTCGTTTTCCTGCCCAGTAAACATAATGCTTGAGATTGCTATCGATCTTATCTGAAATGTGGAGGTACAAACTGCTGTCAACTCTAAATTGCTCTGACGAACGGTCGACACGCTGAGGATAAGGTAAAAGCAAAAGATCCTGCGCTTGACTGAAACCACTGGAACAGCAAACAAAGAGCAAGCACCAAACTATTCTTTTCATAACACAATATGTATTCTCTCTCCAAAATAATGAAAGAGAAATACAGATGCCTTATTTATATGCATTTATTATCCACTAAAAGAAAAAGTTTATCCTGTCTTCCCTAGCTGTGTAAAATAAGGTATTTCAATTTGTCACCATCCTTGAGTTTCTCATACTCTTTCTTGTGCACCGTCACCAATAGCTTTTGTACAAACTTCCAGCATGTCGCGTTGCGGATATCCAGTTCCCGGGATATGTCGGTAATGGAGATATTCTCTCCGTACCGGTTGATCATAACCGTTATGTATAATGCCTTACGGATATCGAATTTACATTTGTGGAAAGCGGTATAAGCGGTGATCGATTCATCGTAACGGCATTTGGTACATCTTCTAGCAAACGGTGTAGCTCCCTTGCCGAATTTAATGTTACCACATTTTTTACAAACATAACCCTGATCCCATTTGATCTCCTCCATGAAACGATCAACAGAGGTATCGTCAGGATACACCAGACTAAACTCTTCAAAATTAATCTGCTTGAGCGAAATACGGGCCTCTTTCTCCTGAATGACATTCTTCTTAAGATTCCAGTTGTCCCGGTCCAGTATCGCATTCATTTCATTGATCTCTTCGGCCTGTGCTTTCAGCTGTTCATTGGCCTCTTCCAGCAAAGCACTTTTTTCTTCAATGATACGTGTACGTTCCGCCACTTTCTGCTCCAACTCGCGGTTCACCTTATCGCTTAAGATTCTGTTTTCATTCAGTTGATTGATGACTTCTTGTTGCGCTGCTTCATTGGTTTGTTTTAGAAAACGAATCCTATCCCCCAATGCAAAGGAAAGAATGACAATATCTGCAATCATACAGATGTTGCGTATGTAAACAATAGTAATGAGCAACACCGGTGAATCTTGCAAGAAGAAATTAAACAACGACGCATTTTTCATCATATTCAATACCAATCCCAACAAGATAATGCCATTGCCCCATAAGAAGAAGCGTGCAGGTTTGTAGCCTTTGATATAGACTAGAGCCGCAATGAACAAGGTATAGGCAAACATAGCAATGAACAGCAGATCGTACAGTGACGGATAATCGACATAAGGGAAAAATAAACTGATGACACAAAATAAGAATAATAGCCCATACAGTCCTTTTCTTGCCGACGGTAGATTTTTCCTGATGTCCAGGAAGCTTTGAAAATAAATCGTATAAAAAGTAAACATGATGATCTTAGACGTATATCCTCCCCATGAAGTAATGAAATGACTCTGGGACCAAACAAACTGGAAACCTAAGCCATCGTAAATTGAGGAATCAAAGGCCCAG
>DATHPB010000023.1:0-4242 GCA_035484295.1 Cytophagaceae bacterium | reverse complement strand
AAAGTAATTGTTTTGAGGCTTGATTACAATCTTTATCTCCCGATATTTGTTACCTCACAAACACAAATCATGGGATCTCTCAGTTATTTAAATAAATATTTATACAAATACCGCGGAAGCTTATTGATGGGATTATTTTTTACCACCTTTTACAACGTTTTTGGAGTCATTCAGGGACCAATGATTAGAAAATCGATCGACAGTCTTTCAGTCGTATTATCAGGTAAAGAAAATGTGGAGGATGCTAATGCCCAAATCCTGATGTACGGATTAATCATTCTTGGGACAACATTAATCAGTGGTGTCTTCCTTTATTTCCAACGTAAAACCATCATCGGTGTTTCCCGCCATATCGAGTTTGATTTGAAAAATGAAATCTATAGGCACTACCAACAATTACCTTTGAGCTTTTATAGAAAAAACAATACAGGAGATCTGATGAACCGCATCTCGGAAGATGTGAATCATGTCCGCAATTACCTGGGGCCAGCCATTATGTACAGCTTAAACATGGTGATCCTCTTTGTGATTACCATCTCCATCATGATCAATGTCAATCCTACGTTGACATTCTATACCATTGTTCCCTTACCTCTTTTGGTAATTACTATTTACAGCGTGCATAACCGCATCAGTCATCGTTCAGAAGAAATTCAACGAAGCTTGTCTCATCTCTCTACCTTCGTGCAAGAAGCATTCTCCGGCATCCGTGTTTTAAAATCGTATTCCCGGGAAAACAAATCCTATGAACAGTTCCATGATTTAAGTAATCAATATAAAAACAAAGCACTGGGATTAACCCTGATCAACTCCCTGTTTTTTCCTATCATTTTATTCCTGATCGGAATGAGTACTGTGATGATCGTATGGGTGGGAGGAAAACAAGTCATCAGCGGGAACATCACGGCCGGCAATATTGCGGAGTTCATTTTCTACCTGAACAAGCTCAGCTGGCCCGTTGCTTCACTCGGCTGGATTACTAGCATGGTGCGCCGGGCAGAAGTATCACAAAGGCGTATCAATGAATTCTTACATACCAAGACTCCTCTTGTTTCTGAACATGGATTAATGCCTCCGATTGCAGGTAACTTACGTTTCGACAATGTTTCGCTTCGATATGCCAATGCTAAAACAGAAGCGCTGAAAGGGATTAGCTTTGAAATAAAAGCCGGGGAAACACTCGCCATTGTCGGCAATACCGGCGCAGGAAAAAGTACGATCGCCTACTTGGCTTGTCGTTTGTACGATCCCACATCAGGTTCTATTTCCATTGATGGCATACCATTAACTTCACTGGACTTACAGTATTATAGAAGCTACACAGGATTTGTACCTCAAGAAGTTTTTCTTTTTTCCGATACAATCAAAGCCAATATACAATTTGGTAAGGACCATGCAACAGATGAGGAAGTGCGCGGCGCAGCCAAGCAAGCAGGGCTGGCCAACAACATCGAACATTTTCCTCAACAATACGAAACCATATTGGGAGAAAGAGGAATTACCTTATCGGGTGGGCAAAAGCAAAGGGTCTCCATTGCTCGTGCCTTAGTCCGAAATCCTCAACTACTTATTCTCGACGATTGCCTTTCCGCAGTGGATACCCAGACAGAAGATGAAATTTTGGGTCACCTTAAGACCGTCATGCGGAATAAAACAAGCCTGATTATTTCGCACCGTTTATCCAGTGTAAAACTGGCCAATCGTATCATCGTACTGGACAATGGAAAAATCATGGAAGAAGGCACACACGAAGAACTGATTCAACAAAATGGAATATATTTCCAAATGTATCAAAAGCAAATTGCCGACAAGCAAACGAATGTTCAAGAGTATTTATAATTTTATTTATTATATTGAATAGACACACAAACTTACCTGCTATGAAAAATATCTTCTATAAGAATGTATCTACTTTTTGTCTATGCTTCTTTTTCGCAACGTTATTTGCACAAGCACAGACTTTACAAATTAAAAATACAACAAACGGTAAAAATCGTAGCATCAAAGTCAACCAGGGGCTTTTCTTTAAACTTTCTGAAGACGGTGAGTACATCAAAGGCAAGATCAAATCCATGACAGACAGTTCGCTCGTCTTATTTACTCCTGAAGAAGACGATATCGAATTGCGTGAAGTCAATTTAAAGGATATATACGCCATCAAAAAACTCAGCTGCACCCACAAAGCGGGCTATGTGTTAGGTGCTGTTTTAATTGTAGGAGGTGCAGGAACTATCGCTGAAGCGGGAAGCATCGCGGGTGACGATGGTAATGACTGGCTGGTAAGAGGTATTGGAGCGATCGGGTTGGCAGCAGGATTAGTTCCTTACCTGATCAAACCAACAGAATTTGTGCAAGGGAAAAATGCAGAATATAAAATAGCAAAATAGTGACGAACAAAAGGGAGAGTCAAGATGATACCCTGACTTTCCCTTTATTAAATTAAAACTATTGTTTTAACGATTGATCATTTCTTTTTTTATTGTCTTGCCTTTCGTATTGTAATAAAACCATTCTCCTGTTTTTTCATCTTCCTTATAGTTTCCTCTGGACTTGATGCGTCCTTTCTCGTCGTAATGAACAGCTGCACCTTCTTTCAATCCTTCCACATACAAGGCTTTGAGTTCGAGTACTCCGTTTGGCCAGTAGAAAAGCCATTCTCCATTTGGTTGTCCGGATAAATAATAACCTTTGTTTTTGAGTTGGCCAGTTTCATAGTACGTCAACCAAAGGCCATCGTAAACTCCATCTTTAAAAACACCTTTTCTTTTTACTTGTCCGTTTGGATAATATTCCCAGGTACTGTCTTCCTGAACACCATCTTTCCAGTGTTCTTTTGTTTGCAATGTTCCATCAAAACCATAGGTTTTAACCACACCATTTCGTTGGCCGTTTGTATATTCTTCTTCTGCGTTGATCTTACCATTGGGATAAAACAATTTCCAATCTCCTTCCTTCAATCCCTTTTCATTCAATCCTCCTTTCTCCTTCAGTTCTCCTGAAGCATAATAGAATTGTTGTACCTGAGCATTGCTTAATGAAATGCCTAGAAAAAAGATAAACAAGTATAGCCTGAAATTATTCTTCATCGAAACGTTCGGTATGTGTAAACTCCCCTTCCAGGTAATATTTCCATTCTCCCACCAACTCATCGTTTTCATATACACCTTCTGCTTCCAGGTTTCCCAGATCAGAATAATATTTCCATAAACCTGTACGCATGCCATTCAGCATGTTTCCTTCACCAGAAGGTTTTCCATTGGGATGAAAGTATTTCCATTTTCCTTCCGGATTGCCATCTTTGAAATTACCAATCACAGAAATCGAACCGTTTTCGTAATAACTTTTTAAATTACCGGTACCGGCCTTGAATGTTCCTTTCAACAGCCGTTTTCCCGTCTTGTCAGAGATATCTCCGACATCCATGAGTTTACCGTGTACATACGTTTCTTCTGTCATGAGTACACCTGTATCCCAATAATTCTTCCATTTCCCTTCTTCCTGTCCGTCCACATAACCGCCTTCCGACTCTACTCTGCCCGATGCGTAATATTCTTTCCACGGTCCTTCCTCTTCACCCATGACGTATGCTCCTTCCTGCTTGACTTTGCCGTTGTCATAATATACTTTCCATGGACCTTGCTCAAATCCTTTGACAAATAATCCTTCCATGAAGAGCTTTCCATTTTCATGATAACTTTTCCATACTCCGGTCTTGACGCCATTTTCATAGACCCCAACAGCCGCTAACTTCCCGCTTTCATGGTATTCTTTCCATTCTCCTTGCTGTATGCCTTTCACAAAATATCCTTCTGCTGCCAATGTATCGGTGTCATAATATTCATTCCACAATCCTTCTCGTTTATTGGAACGAAAATACCCTTCACTTAATACGGCACCGTTTTCGTGGTATTCGATCCAGAGACTATCCATTAGTCCTAACGTATAGAAACCCAATGTTTTAAACGTACCGCTTGGATAAAAATCCTTGTACAAACTGTCTTCTTTACCGTCTTTGTAATAGGTTAACGACGCTACTTTTCCATTGTCAAAATATTCAGTCAAGAGTCCTTCTTCTTCACCGTTCACATACATTACCTTCGCTTTGACTTTCCCATTCTCATAATAGCTTTTCGATTCTCCATTTTCCAAGCCATTGGTATAATTGAGTTCAATGCTCTTTGCGCCGGATGGGTAGTAATACAACCGCAAACCATTCCCCCCTTTTAAAGTACCCGCAGCCAA
>DATHPB010000022.1:0-2706 GCA_035484295.1 Cytophagaceae bacterium | reverse complement strand
ACCCTATAATGAATACCATGAGTGCAAAGTATGGATTGACAAAGTAGGCAAGTACGACTGCAAGCACATCAAGAACCAAAGACACCACGTACAGTTCTTTATCGACAGGTGGTGGGTTTTCTATACCTCCGATGCTTCCTTCGTCCTTATCGAAATAACTGTTGAATGCATTGCTTGCTCCGTTATGAAAAAGATGGACCACGACAAACGCTAAAATTATTTTCCACCAGGTAATGTCTGCGAGTTGACTAATTCCAAATAAAAAAAATGGCATGAGAAAAAAAGAAAACGGGATTCTTAAATGAATGAGTGTGGCTTTCTTTATCATTTGTTTTATCTTTAGGTATGTCAAGTTATATTAATTCTATTGGCATAGCAAATCCCATTCACAAACACGGACAGAAAGACATTCTTTCTTTTATGCTTCATGATGGTGCTGCTATCGAACAACAAAAAAAACTAAAGGCCGCCTTTCGCGCATCAGGGGTGGAAACACGATATTCCGTATTGCCAGATTTCGGAACAGCATTGAACGATACTTCCTTTTTAAATGGAAGACCTCTTGTAGAAGAGCGCATGCAAATCTACAAAAGAGAAGCGTTGTCTCTTTCCATTCAGGCAATCAACAAGTGTTTGCAAAAAACAAACACTGTAAAAAAAGAAAACATCACACATCTTATCACAGTAAGTTGTACCGGCATGTATGCTCCTGGCTTGGACATAGACATCATCAGCGCATTACAATTGCCTCATACAACAGCAAGAGCTTGTTTGAATTTCATGGGCTGTAATGCCGCAATCAATGCGCTACGCATGGCAGATGCCATTGTCCTATCCAATGACAATGCGCTCGTACTGGTGGTATGTGCAGAACTCTGTACATTACACTACCAACCTTCTACTTCAGATGATAGTGTATTATCCAATACATTGTTTTCAGATGGAGCAGCGGCTGTTCTATTGAGCAATGAAAAAGAAGGTTCTCTTTTCAAAGTCAAACAGTTTCATGCTGCGCTTTGCAGGGAAGGAAATTCTGACATGTGTTGGGACATCACGTCCAGAGGGTTTGAAATGATTTTATCTTCTTATGTTCCGGATCTGCTGAATACGGGTATTCAACACCTTTTAAAAGAAAGCGCATTTGATGTAGAAGCCTCTCATCATATTGCCTTGCATCCGGGAGGAAAAAAAATCCTGGATACTTTGCTCAAGACATTGAATAAAGGGGAACGTGATCTGACAGATTCTTACGCTGTATTAAAAAATTACGGCAATATGTCTTCTCCCACTATCTTGTTTGTATTGTACAACATGTTATCGAATGCTTCCGTCAAAAAAAATGAAAGCATTAGCGTGATGTCTTTCGGACCAGGTTTGACGATAGAAGCGATGTTGCTCGAAAGGTATTAACGATCAGTTGCCAAGTTCTTTTACGGCCAACCAAGCCATCAAGGCTGATCCAGTCTGTAAAGCTGTTTCATCGATATCAAAAGTAGGGGTATGCACACCCGATGTGATTCCTCTGGCATCGTTTCGAACACCCAGCCTATAAAAACAAGCATCTATTTCTTGTGTATAATAAGCAAAGTCTTCTGCCGCCATCCACAAATCAAGATCGATGACATTTTCCTTTCCCAACAATTCTTCTGCATACCCTTTCATGCGTTGTGTAAGTGCAGGTTCATTCCTTAAAAAAGGATAACCGTTTAAAATCGTAAACTCACAGGTTCCGCCCATGCCTTCCGCAATGGCTTCCGCCATTTTCTTCATTTTTACGTGTGCTTCTTTTCTCCAGGTTTCGTTCAATGTTCTGAAGGTTCCTTCAATCTTTACTTCTTCAGGAATCACATTCGTCGCACCTTTGCCAATGATGTTGCCAAAGGATAAAACACAAGGAACACGTGGATCACAATTTCTACTTACAATCTGCTGTAATGCGATGATAAGGTGAGAAGCGATCAGAATGGGATCGATGTTTTTATCCGGCATCGCCGCATGACCGCCTTTGCCCTTCACCGTCACATAGATTTCATCAGCACTGGCCATGTACATGCCTTCCCTGAATCCCACCTTACCGGCCGGAATCATTGTCATCACGTGTTGGCCCAATATATTTGCCGGTTTGGGGTTGTTCAACACACCTGCCTTGATCATCAACGAAGCACCACCCGGTATTTTTTCTTCGCCCGGTTGAAAAATCAATTTAACGGTACCCTCAAATTCATCTTTAATGGCACTCAATATCCTGGAGGTTCCCAACAAGGACGCCGTATGTGCATCATGTCCGCAAGCATGCATCACACCGTTGTTGGTGGATTTATAAGATACTTCATTTTTTTCCTCGATCGGCAAAGCATCCATATCAGCACGCAATGCAATAGTTTTCTTCAGTGGATTTTTTCCTTCTATGATTCCTACCACACCTGTATCCGCAACACCGCGTTGTACTTTCACTCCGAAGCTTTCCAGTTGATCAGCCACGAACTTGGCCGTCTGCACTTCCTCGAAAGAAAGTTCCGGGTTAGCATGCAAATGTCTCCTGTACGAGACAACGTCCGCAGCGTATTCAGAAGCCAATGACTTGATTTTATCTTTTAAGCTCATGCTTATTTAATTTCTATCTGATCAGGAATGATAACCGCGTTTGGAAAAAATTTAACCAAGTCAGAGAATACATAGTTGGCATTTATCCTGTCTGCAAAATTA
>DATHPB010000021.1:0-4636 GCA_035484295.1 Cytophagaceae bacterium | reverse complement strand
GCAGCTTCAGGATACCATTGATCCCAACAAATTAAAACACCAAGCGTAGCAAATTTGGTTTTGAAGATTTTATAACCAAGGTCGCCTGGAGTGAAATAGAATTTTTCGTAATAACCAGGATCGTCCGGGATGTGCATTTTTCTGTACTTACCCAAGTATGTTCCGTCTGCGTCGATCACGGCAGCGGTATTGTGGTAAAGGCCTTGCGCGCGCTGTTCAAAAAGAGAAGCGATGATCACCACTCCTAATTCTGCCGCCAATTTTTCAAATGCATCTGTTGTAGGGCCAGGAATAGGTTCTGCAAGCTTGAAGTTTTCATAATCTTCCACATCGCAAAAATAGAGCGAGCGAAACAATTCCTGAAGGCAAATAATCTGAGCACCTTTTTGAGCCGATTCACGAATGCGATCTACTGTTTTTTGCATGTTGACTTCTACATCCTTTTCACAGGACATTTGCACTAAGCCGACTTTTACTTCTTTTGCCACGATTGATTCTTAAGTTAGATGACAAAATTAATGATTTTGTTTGAACTGTATGTTAAGAGAGAAGAAAATAGTGAACCGTAGTTTGTTGAAGAAGAAGGATGCCTAATTCGGTTGCTATGCTATTCTAACGACCTTTATCACACCTCTAAAGGCCTCGCATTTTTCCTTCCAAAGAGCTTCTTTTTCCAGAGGAGTCTCTATCGACAATTCATACTGTTCGTGCTTGTGCTCAGAGATGATCTGTCCACTGAGTTCTTTGATCCAACGCATGACGTGGCCCGTGTGTTCATATGGCAATATAATACGGTAATATTCTTTGGGTTCTATGGTAATGATCTTGACTTGTTTCAGTGCTTCTTCCGCTGCTGCTTTATAAGCTTGAATTAAACCGCTCACACCCAGTTTGGTTCCTCCGAAATAGCGAATCACTACTACCAATACGTTGCTGAGTTCAAAAGACCTGATTTGATTCAATATAGGTGTACCGGCTGTATGTGCCGGTTCTCCATCGTCATTACCGCGTTCGGTAAGCATGGGACTTTGTATGGAAAAGGCGTAGCAGATGTGACGGGCATCGTAATATTCTTTCCGTAGACTTGCCAATAAAACTTTAATGTCTTCTTCTGTTGTTACAGGGTAAGCTTTGCTTAAAAATTTGCTGCCTTTTTCTTTGTATAATCCTTCGACAGGATAAAGCAATGTTTGAAACGGTTTCTTATTGGACATGATCAGGCTTTACTCATCAGACCAATAGACGCAATGGCGCAAAGTATTCCGGCTACAAGGTATTTATTGAGTTTGTCTTTAAAAAGAACGATTGACAAAAAAGCATTCAACAGAATCGTACCTGTATTGATGAGAGGATAAACCGTGGCACCGTCGTTTTGGTATTCGTCTAGCGTGCGTACAACAAAATAAAGACTGAAAAAATTAGGAATTCCCATGGCAATACCTCCCCAAACAGACCTCCACGAAAGGTTTTCATTCAATCTCACACTTCTGAAAACCAGTACCAATGTTCCACTCAAAGCCGCCGCGTTAAAGGCTCCGACAGAGATCCAACTGGAGTAAACAGGATCTGTATAATAAGTCGCAAGGTTGATGGCAAGATCTACTACGGCCCCTCCAATAAAAACAAGAAAAGGGAATAAGATCAGCTTGCGATCAAAGCCCTGGTTACCTTTTTGGGTGTTCAGGTTACTTAGTATTATAGCTCCTAACGAAAGGAGAATGGCTACTAATTTCCAAAGGGTAAATTGAGCCATTAACAAAGGGTCTAGCAATAAAATGACCAATGCAGGAACGACCATCGATGTTTTATTGGCAATGGCTGCAACGGTAAGTCCCATGGTTTGTGTGGTATGTCCCATGAGCCAGAAGATGGGTAGGAAAAATAATCCGGCACAAAAACCTGCCCAATAAGAAGGCATCATGTTTTCGGTAGGTGCGGTGCTAATGGTAAATAGGAAGCCCACGACAAGGCACACCATATAATTGACGCAAATTGCCTGGATCAATGATACCTTTAAGATTTTGTAATAATTAAAGACGACAAATAAAGAAGATGTTAAAATTATAGCTAAAACCAGGTTCACAAACTGTGGATTTTACGATTAATTCATTTATTTTGACAAACATAACTAAAACTTCACAATTGGAATTATATACTACACCTTTAATTGTCTCTTTTAAGAGGATAGATGTTGAGGAAAAGGGATCTTTATTTGTAGCAGAAGGAGGGAAAGAAATTCCTTTTCCGATTAAAAGAGTGTATTGGGTGCTTGATGCTGAATCAGAAGGGGAAGTAAGAGGTCATCATGCGCACAAAGAAAGCGTTCAGGTGGTAGTCCCTCTCCGTGGAAAATTAAAAGTGGAATTAGAAAGTCCTAAAGGCGAAACATTCAGTTTTGAATTGACGAAGGCCGATGAAGGTTTATTGGTTCCTCCCTTGTATTGGCGAAGAATATTTTTGGAAAGAGATGGAAGCTGCCTTTGTTTTGCCTCTAAAGAATACAATGAAGAAGACTATATAAGAGATTATAGTGTGTTCAAAAAATAAGTCATCCGCAACGGTTATAACAGAAGGTTTCATCGAAACTGCGTCTTTTCCTGTGCCTCTTTTTTTTCGTCCTTCATTTGTTTATAGAAAAGGAAAAGCAAATATTCATTCTTTTCAATTGGAAGAGTTCCATACCGGAGCAAAAGCCATCGCTCATTTTTTTATAGATCATTCGCATCATGCTTGGAGCCTTCCTGCTTCACCCTTTGGCTCTGTGTATGTTAATGCATCGTGCCAATCAGATTTGTTATGTCATTTTATAAAGGAAATCAAAGTCTCTTTGATAAAGAAAAACGTTCAATCCATTACGGTCAAACATTTTCCTGCCTGTTACAATCAACATGTTCATGACATCACGTTACATGCTTTATTGGCCTCGGATTTTAATGTGACATGTACAGAATTAAATCAGTACCTTCCTTTGCATACCCTTTCTAAAAAAGAAACATTCGATCGGTCCAAGCTTCATTTGATCAAGAAGTGCAAAGAAGCAGGCTTTCATGTTACGATTTCTTCCACATGCAATGCGGAAGAATGGTTTGATATCATCGTCAGGGCTAGAAGACTAAGAGGTCATCCGATGACTATCGATCTGCAGGGGCTTCGATCGCTTACAGACGGCAATGCGGAATGCTACCATTTCTTCGAGGTGAAAAATGAAGATAAAATTATTTCTTGCGCTATCGGCGTACAAGTGAGTGAAGACGTGATGTATTATTACCTGGCTGCTGACGAAGACGCATACAGAAGCTATAGTCCGATGACTTTTTTATTGGATAGTATGTATGATTTTGCTTGTGAGAAAAATATGAAGATCCTGGACATGGGGATCTCTTCTTCGCAAGGAATCGTCAATGAAGGATTGCGATGGTTCAAAAAAAGTTTTGGTTCGCTCGAGGAACCTAAGTTTACACTCAAGTGGAATGCATCCTCTGAACAAACATTGGGATAGATGACGGATAAAAAACTCATCGTGTTTCATGTTCCCAAGTGGTACCCTAATCGGTACGATTCTTTATTAGGTGTCTTTGTAAAGAGACACGTTCTATCTACTATGCCGGCCACACTTCCTGTAGTCATTTGTGTGATGGCATCGCAAAGCAGTGATCAATGGTATGAAATTGACCGATCAATAGAAGAAGGCATATTGACTTACCGCTGTTATTATAAAAAGAACATTACAGGAATAAGTGCGTTAGACAAGTTCATTAAACTGCTGTTGTATTTTGGGTTGGTGTTGAAATTATACAAGCGAGCAAAACAGGAAGTAGGAAAACCTTGTGTCGTGCACGCGCACATCCTATTGAGGACAGCAGTGGCTGCACGTGTGATCAAATGGTTTGATCATGTGCCTTATATATTGTTAGAGCATTCTTCCCAGTTTATTCGCAAGGAGGTCAAGGCCTTTTCTCCAGTTGCCATATTATTGGCTCGACATGTTGTGAAAAGGGCAGATGAGATTATTACGGTTTCAGAATGTCTGGCTAGAGGAATGCGTGATGAATATAAACTATTCAATAAAAATTACCGTGTCATCTACAATTGTGTCGATACACAGATCTTTTCAGAGAAGGAAAGATCATCGGCGCGTGCGGTTAAAAGTTTTCTATATGTAGCGGAATTTGACAATGCTTCCAAAAATATAACCGGTTTATTGCAATCCATTGCAATCCTTTATGCAAGGAGAAAGGATTTTCAGGTAAACATGATCGGTTATGGAAAAGACGAACAGATGCTTCGTGAGTTGGCAGATCAATTGCAAATCAATGAGAAAGTCGTTTTTTTTAGAGGGAAATTTTCTGCAAAAAAAGTGGCAGCTAGTATTCAGGATTCAGATGCCTTATTGATGTTCAGTAATTTTGAAACATTATCTTGTATCATTACAGAATCGTTGTGCTGCGGAACACCTGTTGTAAGTACGGCCGTAGGTGGTATTGTGGAAATAGTGAATTCTTCCAATGGTTTATTGGTTGATAAGGCAAATGAAGAAGCCATGGCCTTGACTATGGAAAAAATAATAGACGGGAATATTTCGTTCGACAAACATCAAATAGCAGAAAACGCACATGCGTTATTTTCCAATCAAGCT
>DATHPB010000020.1:0-6199 GCA_035484295.1 Cytophagaceae bacterium | reverse complement strand
ATGATGCGTTTTTTTTACAGAACGATTGCACAGCTAATGACATAAAGGATTAATTCAATACACCATTCATTTCCAGCAACGTCATTAATTCATCTACATCGAAAGGTTTTTCCATTAAAGCCAACACGTATGGATTCGCTTTTACCCTGTTGATGTCTCCAAAATCGAGAGAAGAAGAAAGCATGATGATCTTACATTTTTGTAGCTGAGAAAATTTTTCGCATTGGTCTAAAAAATCGAAACCATTCATGACAGGCATTTGTATGTCTAATAAAATTAAGTCCGGCCATTCTTTTAAGTCCGGATGTTCACATAAATAATATAATGCATCCTCAGCACTGATAAATTTTATTATTTCATGAGCTATTTTCCTATGAAAGAGAAATCGTTCGTGAACGAAAAGATCAGTTGGATTGTCGTCAATCAACATGATGGACAGTGTCTTTTCCATTTTTATGATCTTTTATTCGGGATAACAATTTTAAAAGAAGTACCTTCCAAGGGGGTAGAAACTACGCTGATGTTTCCACCGATTTTCTCTAAAGCTTCTTTTACAATATAAAGTCCAATACCTGTTCCTTGTGTATTGGTTGCATTGTATGTCCTGAAAAACATCTTAAATACATTTTCAATATGTTCGTTTAAAATACCGATACCATTATCTGCAATACTGATAGTAGCAAACTTGGCACCGGATTTAATGTTGACGCTTACCTTGTGTAATTCGGCCTGTGGGTTTTGGTATTTAATAGCGTTAGAGATCAAGTTGCTCAAGATGATGCGCAAGCGAAAGATGTCTCCTACAAATTCTTCTTCTTGCTCTGTTTCTATTTCAATCTGCACATCCTGATTTTGGTCTTTAACGGCAGAAATGACATCGTTTGCCAAATAATTGAAATCAATGTTATCCAAAATTTCCATTGATCTGGAATTGCGGTAATAGTCAATGATATTTTTGATATACATGTCCAGTTTCAAAATGTTGCTTTCAATGATTTCAAAATAATCTTGAGCAACATCCATAGCTTCGTCTGTTTTGGCAAGCTGTACCATACCAAGCACTGACATAAGCGGAGACCTAAGGTCATGGGAAGCACTGTAGACAAAGCGATTGAGCTCGTCATTTGTTTTCTGAAGCTGTGCGTTTTTTTCTTTTAACGCAATTTTTGATTTGTAAAGGTCTGAACAGTTGTCAAGGATCAGCGTGAATTTTTCCCAATCCCATGGTTTTTGTAAATACTTGGTGACCTGACCACGGTTGATAGCTTCTATTACTGTTTCAATATCTGATTGACCTGTAATTAGAAGGCGTATGGTATCCGGATATTTTTCAATAGTGGTTTCTAAGAATTCAACACCCGAGGTGATGGGCATGCGTTGATCTGAAACAATGACATGCATTTCTATGCTTTCCAACAAACGAAAAGCTTCCGAAGCGCTAATCGCAGTATATACTTCATACTTTTTTCTAAAGTAGGCACGAAAAGCAAGTAAGTTATTCTCTTCATCGTCTACATATAGAACTCTAATCCTTTGTTCTTCCATAACCATTCTCAAAAAATAAATTTATGAAACGGTAAGTTTCATGGGTAATGTAATTATAATTTTGGTTCCTTTTCCATATTCGGTTTCAATATCTATGACACCATGATGACTTTCAATAATGGTAAACACAATAGACATTCCTAAACCTGTACCTTGTCCTACATCTTTCGTTGTAAAGAACGGTTCGAAAATTTTCAATTTAGTTTCTGGTGTCATGCCGATTCCCGTGTCTTCTATACTTACACCGATATGGTTTTCATCTGCTACATAACTTGATATGGTAAGTGTTCCACCAACCTTTTTTTCCTGCATAGCATGTATTGCGTTGTTAAACGTATTCATGAAAACTTGGTTGAGTTTTCCAGGAAAACATTCTATGATGGGTAGTTGTTGAAGGTGCTTGATTACATTTATGTTCTCCGGAATAGTGCTCCTGATCATGGTTAGCGTGGACTCTATGCCATCGTTGATATTAGCTGTTTTAACATCGCTTTCGTCCAGGCGGGAAAATGTTTTTAATCCGGTTACAATTTCAGCAGTGCGTTTTGCTCCATCTTCTATGCCTGCCAATAAGGTTTGTATTTCTGTTTTGGTATATTCTAAATCGATCTGTTTCTTAAAAGCATTAATTTCCTGGAGTTTCTCAGGTAAGTTGTCGGCAGGAGAGATGTTTTCGTATTTCGAAATAACTTCTATGATGTCATTGATGTCCATTTGAAGTGGTTTAATGTTTGCACTTACAAAATTGATAGGATTGTTGATTTCGTGTGCGATACCTGCTGTTAGTTGACCAAGTGAAGCCATTTTTTCTGCATCAACCAATTGGGCTTGCGTGTTCTTTAAGTCTTTTAGGGTTGTGTTCAACACCTGATTGGCTTTAGCGAGTTCGGTAGTGCGTTCGTCTACTTTTTGCTCGAGTATAATATTTTGTTCTCGGATTAATTTCTCATTCTCTTGTAAAGCTATGACTACTTGAGCTTGTGACTCTTCTTTTTCTTTTTTCAAAATATTTATGCGATCAGCCAATGCAAAAGACAGTAAGATTGTTTCTAATGCCGAACCTACAGGCATGGTGTAATTTGTCAGTGGATTGGGGGCCAAGATGCCGAAATCTTTCAGCACGAAAATGATGATCCCAACCAGCATGGCAGACCAGGCAATAAGAAAAAACTTGGCAGGTTTAGAACCTGTTCGAGTCACTACAATGGCAACAACCAGCATAAATATCGCAACCACGGCGGCACAACCTTGAACTAACGTATAGGCGATATGCATCTTGCCTACCAGACTTAGCACAGCTGTAAGCATGTACAAACCTGTTATGATGAAGGATATCTTGTGTAATCTTGGCGCAACTTCTTTTGTATTTAAAAAATTCTTTAAGAATTCAAGTCCGGTAATGCCTACACAACAAGGGAAAATATAAACACTTAGGTTGGCCCATTCTGGACTTTGCGGCCATAAAAATTGAAAGGGATATCCCATCAAGGCACTTTGTGTTAAACCGATAAATAATGTATGAATAACATAATAGAGATAAGTCTTGTCTCTAACAGTAAAAAAGATAAACATGTTGTACAAAAACATTACCAACATGATTCCAAAGTAAATGCCAAAGAAGATGGCTTCTTTGTGCAGCCCTTCCAATACTACTTTAGATGTCCCGACCGTTAAGGGTAATAAAATCTGTTGCTCACTTTTAACCTTGAGGTAAAAAGTCTTTGTCTCCTCCGGTTTGATGTTTAAGTCAAATACAAAGTTAGGGTATTGATAGAACCGATTGGTAAAAGGGAATTTGTCACCCGCATTTTGACTAGTATAGGAACCTTGAAGCGGAGTATATAACGTAATGTCGTCAATTATTGGTTGGGATATCTCCAACAACAATTTGTTTTTTTGAGTATGATTGATAATGGTGAATTGCACCCAAAAGGTGCTTTCTGAAACACCGAAATTGGGTACTAGGTTGATATTGTGCTTTAAAGGTTGTCTGGCTATATCTTGTATATTCAAGGAGTTTGTGTGATCTTCAAAAGTATACACCTGATCCCCAATTATTTTTTTTTCACTGGTATCAGCGTATTCTATGACTACTCCATTTGCATATAAGAAAGGTTGACTTAGACAATAAAGAAAAAATAGCGTTGACAACCGATAAAGGATATGCTTGTAAAAGTTGATCATATTATTATTGTGAGAATGCCTTCTTAAAGTTATACATTATTGACTTATTTAAAAGAGATGACCAGGTTATAATCTACTTCGATGTCTCCTTTCGGACCTTTTTCAATGGCGTTTTGTTGAGGATTATTTCTCAGATCAAGTATACGATCCTTATCGTATTGTTCAGCTGTTTCTAATGTTATAGCATTCATTTTTCTTAATACTCTGGCGATGTAGTTTTCTTTTGGGTACAGAAATTCACCGTTATTGCCAATGGAATCTTCTACAACAAAACCTACTTTGTGGACCATAGGCAGCGTATAGTCTCCACAAATTGTAAAAAGGGAATCCAGATGAATCTGATTGACGATAGAAATTCCAGCTCTTACCAAGAGTAAACTTATGCCATAACCTGCCACTGTTTTGGCATTCCATAGACCACACAATTCTCCTGTTCCACCATCTTGATAACGAGAAATAAGATCATGAACCCGTTTGTCCATGTACCCTACTGCTTTTTCAACCGGTAAAGGTTCGATACCATCAGCTACATGCACGCGGACACCTCCTACAATTTGATTAGTTGCTTCATGAATGGCTACTACAACAAACACGTTTGGAATTTCCATCCATCTTCTGTTATTAGTTGTAATATTTGTGATTCCATAATCTTCCAATACCTTCACATGTCCTTCAAGAAATTGATTGCACATTTCCACTTCATCAATTGCCTTAAAAGCTATCATCTTAATTTTCATGAGCTATGGATTATTGATACATCAATCGTTGAAGAAAAGGACATCTGTTACATTTTTTCTCAATGATTTTACTTTGGGGGAGTCTGCTATACAAAGTCTAAACATGAATATTTCACCAAGATCAGATTCTATTTCCATGGTTGTTATAAACTGTTCTCTAAGCAACGATAATTCTTTTTGTTCAAAAGGATCAAGTTCTATTCCTTTTCCATACATCAAGCGAGCAAAGAAAAAAGTGGCAGGGGATTGAGGTTGAAAGGAAAGATTCATCTCGCTTGCTGCAAGCCAGGCTCGTTCAACCGCACGACCGCCTTGAAAGAAATTCTTATGGTTATGCTTAGGCATTGTTATAAACCCAATGGCTGATGCAGATTCTATTGCCTTGCGTGATAACTTTTCAAAGGCAGTTCCTTTTTTCCATTTTTTCAAATGTTGTATGACATCCCAATTTTTGGATACAATAAATCCAGCTTTTTCTGATGCAGATAAATCTACCGTTGCAATATCGATACCGTCTCTTTTGTCGACGGCTTCTTGATGGGTCCATCTTATTTCATTTACAAAATCATGATGTCCCCGCTGATTCATAAGCCTGATGCGTTCTGTCTTTGCAATGATATTTCCAAGTGCTTTTAACTTTTCGGGGGAATTAACAACTATCAAATTGGCGCCCTCTATCGTGCGAACAACTTTTTGTAGGTCTTCTAATTGTTTTTCATCGATATTTTTTCGTTCGGAAATTGTTCGGTTGGTTGAACGATTAAAAAGTTGTGAAACCAAGTTATCGTTTTGGTGAGACTCAAAAGGTATAGATGTTATGGGTGTTTTCCCTTTTTCAAAAAAAATAAAAATGGCTATAAGTTTGGATTGTCTTGGATCAGGGAATTCAGAAATAGAAACTTCAAGATTCATTTGATGTGCTTTCAGTATTAAATTTTCTGTTGCTGCTCCCAAGCTTATATAAGAAGCCAAATTGTCAAAATCTAATAAAGAGGAAGAACGTTCTATATCATGAAAAAGGAATAATTTCTTGTTGTCGTAAAACCATTTCCAAGGTTGCATGTTACCACCAGAAGGTGCTTGTATAGCTGCTTCAATTAAAACGGAGAGGTTTGCAGGTGATATGTTTTTTGAATGGATAGAAGAATCAATGTTCCAAGATGCTGCAAGAGATTTCATTTCTGTCGTTGTCAAAGAATGCTCTTCCGGAAACGACTGATCCTGCGCTAAGGTTGCTTGTCCTTTTTTATTTCCAATTAATTCTTCAATGTCAATATGATAACGGCCCGAATCTGTATAAGTATCCAATAATATTCTTCTGCTTACATCTGCCGTTATACCTCCGCCCATGGTTACAGAAGAGGACAGCTGTGGCCAAGTAGTGATTGTTTGATCTATTTCGAGCATTGATGCTTTTAGCCTGGATGACGAAGTCTCTAACCCAACCATGTCAAGTAAATAGGGAATCTTATCTTCAGTTGTTTTCAGTGTCTTTAATGTTTTAATGTCAAGATGATCTACTGTTCCATGTAGAATGCTTCTGTTGGGTTCTCTGTCAAAACGTTCCACATCCACAGTACAACGATCACTGGCTTCCATGATCACTGGAATACGGAGTTCTCTTGCTTTGTATCGGCTTAAAATTTTGATATCGAATCCATCAGACTCTTCTACTAACAAATCAAGTTTTCCTCCTTGGGTGAAAAAAATGTCAATGTTATTTTCCAATATAC
>DATHPB010000019.1:0-4194 GCA_035484295.1 Cytophagaceae bacterium | reverse complement strand
CACGAACTTCCATGTAAACAGTAAGTTTTTTCACTTCTTCCACCACTTGCACCACCAGTTCCCTTGTCGGCACCAGAACCAAAATCTGAGGGAGACCGTCTTTCGCAAATTTCCATTGCCTCAGACAAGGCAATAGATAAGCCAATGTTTTACCTGTACCTGTCTGTGCAATGCCCACCACATCCCTTCCGGACATCATCACTGAAAATCCTTTCTCCTGAATAGTGGTCGGATGCACATAGCCCAGATCATCTAAGGCATTGAGCAAAGCGTTGGAAAGATTAAGTTCTTTAAAAGTCATGGTGCAAGTTACGCTTTTTTAAAAAATGAACCTGCAAATCCATTAATCCTTGCAGCTATTTTTTCTGGAAGATGTAAAAGTCAGAAATGGACGTATCCACTGCATTTCCATCGTAAGGATATTGATTCGGAATGTGTTTGACAAGCGCAAAATCAGGCCGGTATTCCTTCACCCAAGCCGAAAATTGACGTTGTCTGACATGCGAAACATTGGTTGGTTTTTCTTCCTTGTCGGAAGAATAAATAACAACGAATTGATGCGACGCTTGAAACAATGCGGACATGTATTGATGGTATACATCGTCTTCGATGAGATGGTAGATGACATCCAAGCTCATTGACATATCCACAGATCGTTGATCGTATTCTTTCATGAGTGCAAAATGCTTCGAGACATCCTGCTGAAACAACTTAGAACACAACTTCAGGGCCTGAGTGCTGACATCGTATCCTATGTAGGAAGGAAAATGAAAATACCTCAGCTGATTGCCATCGCCGCAACCGAACTCTATGACTGTTTGAATATTATTTTCCTTAACCCATGCGTTGATCACGGCTGCCTTGAAAACCGCTAGCCTGTGGTATGAACCGGCACCTGAGTTTCCACCCTTGTCGTAGCGGTCGATCCAGTATTTTTCAGAATGTTCAAATGTCTTTTCTGCTTTCCATTTGTTTCTGATCTTTACAATCCCCTTACCTAACCATGTTCTTTTTATAAGTTCTTTCATGACACTTAATATTTTTTTCGCAAATGATCGATATAGTTTTTCGTTTCCTTGGAAGAATAGGGGAATGATTTTTCAGGAATATAATTATCTAACAACTTAAACAACCTTTTCACAGCGGATGTATTGCCAGTTTGATGATATTCTTGCAAGCGCATCAACAGATCATTGCGCATGGCATGGACCAATGCCACTTGATCTGCACTGTTCATGTTGATATATGATGGAATCAATTTCAAGACAATGTCAAGGTCGTTTTTATAGCGGTCAAACGTATAGGCCGGTTGATTGTTGATGTTGATCTTATCTAACATAATCATGGACAACAAGTGATCGTTCAGATTCAACGTTTCCTTTTCATCACATCCCATGGTGAAGAAAATATCCTGCTCGAATTCGTTGGCCGCTAATATACTCAGGAATATCTGATCGCTGCGTTGAAGATACTTTTCGAAAATCGTCGGTTTGACCCTCCACTCAAATGCCTTGTAAGCATATTTATTCCTTACAGATACGGTAGAATCTTTCCATGGCTTATATCCTAATGTATCTATGGTAGATTGTAACAGATCAAAAGATACGGTGAACTTAGACCTCAATAATCGGGGATACCACATGGTGTTTAACAAATTGATGTCAATGACGACAACATCTTTTCTGTAACCTTCTACCTGCTGCAGGTACCATAAAGGGATGGTGAAGTTATCACCGGAAGACATGAGAATGGCATTTTTGCTGCAATTTGATAGAATGTAGCGGTTGATCGATAGAAAAAAATCTCCGAAACCTCCGCGTCTTTTCCCTTCTTTGAATGCCCACACAGCAGAATCGGATTTGTCGTTGTTCCAGTAGCGCATCGCCAGAGATCCCCATTCGGCCGTCAACTTGGAATAAGGATCCAATACAATCCTCTCTCCGGTATATTGAGGAGTGAGCGCATTGACCAGTTCCATTTCTTCGCTGCATCTTTTGGTCAGCTCCGGTTTCATCTTTATAATGCCTTCACCATCCTTCGCATTTAACCTGCTGTAAGCATACCCTAAAAAATAATGCACCTCGGAACTTTCTGGATACAAGACGGCTGCTTTTTTAAAATTAACAATGGCTGCACTGTAGTTTTGTTGGCTGAATTCTTTTTTAAATTCCGCTTTGCCTCTATTCATGAGGGAATCAAAGCCATTTCCCGGAACGATAAGTTGTGCGAAGGCTACCGTATTAAAAAGAAGAAATAAAAAGAAAGGAAAACGTTTCATGTGAATCTTAAACGGCATACTGTTTAGATTATTTTCGGGGAAGGTTAATTCAACAAGGTATTTTCGTACATACCGTTCAACTCCAAACCTTCACTCCTTCCGTACAGTTCTTGCACATCTCGTATGTATCGCGCGACTGAATAAGATTATTCCTGAATTCTTCGTATCTATGGCCTGTCCAGATATCGGAAAAAGATTGCTGTTGCAAGGAGCCCATCGAATAGTGCGCGTCTTTATCAAAGCAGCAAGGTACCACTTTACCATCCCATGTAATGACGCAGGAATGCCACATCTTCCAGCAGTTCTTGTCACCACCGCGTTTGATGTCATAAGTACCGTCTTTTTTTTTGGTATAGCGTGAATACTTTTCATCCAGTGGCATGAGATCAGATCCGTTTTGGTAATCGTAGATCTGCGCGGTTTTCAGACGCAATTCATCTACACCCAATTCTTTGGCGAGCTTTTGTACATCGGCAATCTGATGTTCATTGTGTCCCACCACTAAAAATTGGAATATCGTATGAGGTGTTTTAGAATTTAATCTCTTTTTCCATTTTAAGATGTTGCGTGTACCTTCGATGACCTTATTCAAGTCGCCCCCTACACGGTAAGATTGGTAGGTGTCTTGCGTGGTACCATCAATGGAAATGATGAGCCGGTCAAGTCCGCTTCGAACAGTTTCCTCAGCGCGTTCATCGTCTAGGTAATGGGCATTGGTAGATGTCGCCGTATAAATTTTTTTCTCATTGGCATAACGCACCATGTCAAAAAATCCCTTGTGTAGATAAGGTTCTCCTTGAAAATATAAAATTTGATAGAGTAAATCGCTCGTGAGTTGATCCAGCGTAGAACGATACAAATTCAAATCCATCATGCCCGTAGGGCGCGTGAAGGAACGCAAGCCACTTGGACATTCGGGGCAACGCAGGTTACAGGAAGTAGTAGGTTCAATGGAAACACTAGCCGGCATGCCTTTGTGCAACGAACGACCTCTCCACACCGAATTTTGATACGAATAAGTCAGCTGTGCCGCATTGTATAATTTACGCGGTGTCAATTTGGTTGCCCAGGTGAGACCGTCTTTAAAACTACCGATCATGTTAAAACCTTTTGGTCAGGTACAGTTGAAATCCATGTCCTGAATAGTTACGCGGAGCGATTAAATATTCCAACGCGAAAATGTTGGCTTGTACAGACCAGCTCTTAGCTACTGTGGCGCTCAATCCTATCTGCGTATTGATGTTTCCATAACCACCTATAGTAATAGCAGGCACAATGAAGACTTTTGGAACAATGGCATAATAAGCAGACAGTTTCACATAAGGCAAATAGCCCTGAAGCAACATGTAGTTGACATCTCCTTTCACAGACCATTTCTTATTCAATTTGTGCAAATAAGAAATTTGAAATCTAGTGGGTAACATCGTCGTAACATTCTTCGTCTCCTTCGATATTCCCAATTGCTTGGCAATGGAATCCGGCTGTGTACTGGAAATATACGTGTTGCCGGGTGCCAATATATTTACAATGTTTACTCCTTCATAGCGGTAGTTCTGTGTGCCAGTGTAAGTATCCATGTTTCTCCAATTGACCGCACCAAGATCTTTTACCTCTACAGACAAAACTGATTTTTTGAAATAACGCTGTGCATACAAATCAACGCTTCCTCCCCAACCGTTGTTCGTTGCAAAAGGATTGGCATTTCTTTGTTGGTTGTACCAGTGAAACGGAGCATTGAGGTCCACATAATCCCCGGAAGGTTCTGTGTAAAGATCTCCTGCACCGATTACAGTCTCTTTGTAATAACCTGCTTTGATCAACGACAAACGAGCTCCTACAATTAATTCCTTACACAATACTTTCTGTACACCAAAAAACAAAGAAGCATAGTTCCATTCCTTATAAGACGAAGGACC
>DATHPB010000018.1:0-3366 GCA_035484295.1 Cytophagaceae bacterium | reverse complement strand
GGTGTAGACGTTGGACCGTTGATCTGTACACCCACAGCCGCTGAATAAGTAGAGGTACTGTTGTTGACATCGGTTGCAGTAGCAATGAAGTAGAACTCTCCGTTTTGATTGTTTGCCGGAAGAGTAACGGTCCATGTAGTACCGGTTGCTTTAACCGCTCCTTCGTAAGCCAAAGCATTTTGAGCAAGTGAACTGTTTCTTGACGCCCTGTTGCTTAAGAAAAACTCTAACGAATCGTTGGCTAGACTGCCTGATCCTGTGATGACAAATGTGCTGCCGACACGTACTGCTGAAACAATCACCGGTGCAGCTTTGGCTGTGGCATAGATACCCGTCTTGCCTCCGTAGATGTCGTCGTGGTTATTGTAAACAACATTCCTGGATAGTTTGTTGTACAGGTTGTTGGTTACATAGATTCCTGTTCTTGCATTTTCATAGATGGTATTGTTTACCACATAATTGTTCGTAGATGTCAGGAAGTAAATACCATTGCTTGCATTGTTGTGAATGTTGTTGTTATAAATCTGGGCGTTGGTAACATTTGACAAGGAGATGGCACCGTGTCCGCTGTATCCTGTAGGATCATTGGTAATGGTGTTGTTTTGCACCGTCAATGCACCGTATTGGAAAGAAGAAGTAGTGGATTGCAATTCTATGCTTCCTCCATTAACAGTGTTGCCATTGATCTCGTAAGACAAACCGTTTTGCACGAGTATCCCATTGAACATGCTGTTGTCACCGGTGATGTTGTTAGAGAAAATTTGCACGAAGTAACCGGTTTGTATATTGATGTCCCAGCCTACGTTGGCAGAGAATGTATTGGACAGGATCTGCATGTCAATACCACCCGCTACAAGACCAGTACCTGTGCTTCCTGTAATGGTGTTATTTTGTACAAGGGCACCGTTTGCACTGGAAAGATTGATGGCAGTACCTGGTGCATTGGTAAAGGTATTGCCGTCAGAGGCTCCAGGACCTCCGATGGTATGGCCATTACCCGCAATGTTGATACCCGTACCGGTAAAGGTATTATTGGTAATCGTATTACCTGTACTGCTTCCTCCAATGGCGCTCGCACCGGTATTGGTCGTGGTGAAAATATTTCCTTGAATGGTATTGCCACCACCGCTCAGCAAACGGATATCAATACCTCCCTGATTGTTTTCGAAATTGTTGTAAAGGATGTTTTCTGATCCTGCATTCAATACCATACTGAATACGAAACTTCTGAAGGTAACTAAAGTAACCGTAGAACCCGATGAACCGCTGTTGAAGGTGATACCCGTTGTAGCCGCTCCTGGACCGTTGATGATGGGAGCAAGCAATACCGTTCTACCGCCTTGACCCGGAGCAGTAGCCAGATCGACAGGTGCTGTAAATGCAGGAAGTGCAGTTGGTACATTGATGATGCGTTCAGCACCACGGTCTCCCGGGATGTTGAAGAGAATGGCAGTAAAACCAGGATCCGCGTTGGCATCGATGATGGCCTGACGCAAAGAACCGGCACCACTGTCGTTGGTGTTGGTAACGTTGATCGCTTCTGAAGAAGCATGGGATGCCAATCCCAATGTCAGTAGGGTAATGGCAAGTGTACGTTGAAGTGTAAACATAATCATTCGATTTTAGAGGGTTGAAAAAGTAACGGTTCAGTCAAAGATGATTTTGCTTGAACGAATCGAATGTAATGGGAGAGGTTCTCTCTTCAAACAAAGATTGATCCTACGGTAGAGAATTATGATTTAACGGAATCCGTACCATAAGGCAAAAATGGATGTTGACACAAATGGCTTTGTATTGTACAATTCATGACACAAAGAAAGGCATCTATATAAGGTACAAGCAGACGCTTGCGCCAGCAGAAATATATAGAACTATTACATGGATTTTTAAGACTTCTTAAAAAATGGTTAAAATTCCTTATCATAATCACAAGATCTTTGTTGTCTCACTTAAAAAATACGTAATTAGGAGTTAAATTGGTTAAACGTATATTCATCTATGAAAGTCATTGCTCCTCTTTTCGCATGTGTTGCGATCTTTTTATTCATCAGTTTCAGCTCCTCCACTGTGTATGCACAAAGTCAGGAAAAACAAGACGATAGGAATGTTCGTCAGGATAAGCGCGTCTTAAGACAAGACAGTAGGCAAAAGCAAAACGACAAAACAGAGCTTGAAAAAGACGAGAATACACCTGGTGTGAGCAATAAGGAAATCAGAGAAGACAAAAAAAATGTCCGTCAGGATAAACGAAACATCAAAGACGATAAAAAAAACAAGCGCATTGATAAAGAAAGAAGAAGACAGGATTAAATAAAGAGAGGCTCAGGGCCTCTTTTTTATTGTTCGAATGCTGAGCTAGCTAGTTTTTTACACAAGGGCGTCCGCCTGGAGATATTATAAACAGAGCAGATGAGTAACTGACATAAGCAATAAGCTTACGCCAGCGAAATCATTACTAGCCAATCTGAATGATAATTTCGTATATTAAAGATCAATTTGCGGTTAAATGCATAGACTCAGAGAACTGGATTTTTTAAGAGGCATCGCCATACTTTTGGTTTTGTTGAATCACCAGTATCTTTTTCAATTCACAAGAAACATTGGTTGGATAGGAGTGGATTTATTTTTTGTGCTCAGTGGATTTCTTGTTTCAGGACTGTTATTTAAAGAGTATCAAAAATCCGGAAAGATAGACCCCATGCGGTTTTTAATTCGCCGTGGTTTTAAAATCTATCCCTTGTATTATTTGTTTTACCCTGTTTACCTCATTCCAATTCTTTTCCAGCATCAGTTTAGTTTGTTGCGATTTTTGTCCGATGTATTTTTTTGTCAAAACTACGTAAACGGCTGGGGATATGCATTTGCACCAAGTTGGTCTCTGGCTGTAGAAGAGCATTTTTATTTCGGACTGACTTTTTTATTGTCGTATGTGATCCGTAATAAGAAATACGGTTTGTACGAATCCGACTCAAGCGATCGCGTGGGTAAATTTGAAAAAGTGGTTTTTCTCATCATGATAGTTTGCCTGCTATGTAGAGTCATACAAAATATAGTGTTACCTGACTTGATCAGCAGAAATTTCACCATGACCCATTTACGGATAGATTCTTTATTGGCAGGTGTACTGGTTTCCTACCTGTTTCATTTTAAACATGCTTATCTGGAGCGTAATTTTATAAGGTTCAAAAGAAGCTCTATGCTGCTTGCCTTTTTATTACTGTCCTTTACTCCCTTCCTGAATGAAAATTATTCTTTTTTTGTAAAGACGATTGGTTTTACCTTTGTCTACATTTCTTTCAGTATTGTTTTAATTCATGTCTTATACACTCCAGCCATCAACGAAAAATTGGATACCTGGTTCAGTAA
>DATHPB010000017.1:0-4770 GCA_035484295.1 Cytophagaceae bacterium | reverse complement strand
CATAGTTGGCACTTTGCTTAGCAATGGTGTATCCGTGGTAACCGTCCAATATACCCAACTTTAAAAAATAATCTCGGAAGAAGCTGAATCCTGGAGCGATATAGAGTTTCATGAAGCTTGATTTTTTACCCCTCTTAAAGTAATCCTCAGCATGCAATGAGGTATAGTGGTTTATTTTTTCAATGTACTCTGATAAGTTGCTGATGGTATAATGATGAATGTATCCTTTTTTTAATTTACCGATCGTGGCAGTAGCAGGAATGACCAGCTTCTCGTGAATGTCTCCTTCCCATTTTACGGATGTTTTATCAAAAATTCGGATATGTGATTCCGGATACCAAGCGCCGTGACGGATCCATTTTCCGCAAAAATTCGTCAAGAAACGAAGGTCATAAGCCGCATGCATAGGTTTTTTCATCAAGGCAGTAATGGCTTGTTGCATGGATGGTGACACTTCTTCATCTCCGTCAATAGACAAGATATAATTGTATTTTGCTAAACTGTTGCCATAATTTTTAGCGGCTGAAAATCCCTCCCATGTCTTTACTTGAAACACTACGGGGAATTGTTTACACACCCCGGAGGTGTTATCTGTACTGCCAGAATCAATAATGATGATGTCATCTGTAATGGAAAGCAGTGATTGGATGCATCGTGCGATGTGAGCTTCCTCGTTTTTAGTAATGATGACAGCAGAGATGGGAGAAAACATAATAATAGTCAGTTGACAGTGATCAGAAAATGAAGGTTCTAATCCTGATTACTAAATTAATTAAAAACTGATCACAGACAACGGATCACTTTCAATAAAAAAGCCCGGTAGAAATACCGGGCTTTTTATGGGTTGATTGAGGTTGTCAATACTAGTATCTGTACTCATCAGATTTATATGGTCCGTCTACAGAAACGTTGATGTATTTCGCTTGTTCTGCATTCAATACATCCAATTCTACACCGATTTTGGCAAGATGCAAACGAGCTACTTTTTCATCCAGATGACGAGGTAGCACGTAGACTTTGTTTTCGTATTTGGAAGAATTTTTCCAAAGTTCCAACTGAGCCAACACCTGGTTAGAGAAAGAGTTGGACATTACGAAAGAGGGGTGACCCGTAGCACAACCGAGGTTTACCAGACGACCTTCGGCCAATACAATAATGTCTTTACCGTTAATGGTGTACTTATCTACCTGAGGCTTGATGTTGATTTTACTTTTGCCGTGTGTTTTATTCAACCAGGCCATGTCGATTTCTGTATCGAAGTGACAGATGTTACAAACGATCGTTTTGTCTTTCATGCTTTCAAAGTGACGACCTACTACAATGTCTTTGTTACCTGTAGTGGTCACTACGATGTCGGCGCGTTTTACGGCATCGTCCATTTTCTTCACTTCGTAGCCGTCCATGGCTGCTTGCAGTGCACAGATCGGATCGATTTCAGTAACGATGACACGAGCACCGGCACCTGCCAGTGAAGCGGCAGAACCTTTTCCTACATCACCGTAACCCGCTACAACAGCGACTTTACCAGCCATCATGATGTCTGTTGCGCGACGGATACTGTCTACCAAGGATTCTTTGCAACCGTATTTGTTGTCAAATTTAGATTTTGTAACGGCGTCATTAATGTTGATGGCAGGAAGAGTCAATGTGCCATTTCTTTCTCTGTCTTTTAAACGAAGAACACCTGTAGTGGTTTCTTCGGAAATTCCTTTGATGTCTTTTGACAATTGAGGAAAACGATCCAATACCATATTGGTCAGGTCTCCACCGTCATCCAAAATCATGTTCAATGGTTTTCTGTCCGGGCCAAAGAACAGGGTTTGTTCGATGCACCAGTCAAACTCTTCTTCGTTCAACCCTTTCCATGCATAAACAGAAATACCTGCTGCTGCTATGGCTGCTGCTGCGTGATCTTGAGTAGAAAAAATATTACAAGAAGACCAGGTTACTTCAGCACCTAGTTCTACCAATGTCTCTATCAATACAGCAGTTTGAATAGTCATGTGCAAACAACCTGCAATACGAGCATCTTTCAATGGTTTTGAAGGACCGAACTCTTTGCGGATCGACATCAAACCAGGCATTTCAGCTTCAGCCAATTCAATTTCTTTTCTTCCCCATTCTGCCAGGGACATGTCTTTTACTTTGTATTTCACAAATGTGTCAACCATATTGTCTTGTAGATTAGATGTGTTAGCCATACTTTAAGGAGGCAAATATACTGATTTTTTTTATTTTTAGTAATGGTGTATTTACGTAAACAACTAATTCAGTGGATCGTTGAGAAATTGAATACTTTTTATTTCAAACCATTTAATACCTTGAGCTGTTTCCAATATTAATTGACCTTGTTCGTCTACTCCTTTAAGGCTGGCTAAAAAAGGATCACCGGATGATTTGAACCAACGCTGTTGATGGAGACCAAATAATATGGCATCGTATACATGATGTATGGTTTTAATCTCAGAGGTACTCAAGGCGTCGAAATTCAAAGGTAAATGTTCGTCCAGATAAGCGAGCAATTGATTGAACAACTCGTAACGATCGATCTCTCCGTGAAAGGCCAGGGCCAGGGAAGAAGCAGTTGGAAATTCAAATTCAAGTTGATTGACATTGATGCCGATACCCACAATAGAAGAATGGATGTGTGTGCCTTTTAAAGAGTTTTCGATAAGTATACCGGCGATTTTCTTGCCGTTGAGGTAGATATCGTTGGGCCATTTGATATGGAAGGTATCGGATGAAGTTGAAAAATATGTCCTGAAAAAGCCCAATAAATGGATAGAAAGTGCTTTATTGAACAAAAACTGTCTGGTAAGAGGAAGCTGTTGGAGACGAAAGGTTATGCTGAACGTCAGGTTTTGACGAGGTTCCGATAGCCAGGTGGTTCCCTGCTGTCCCCTTCCATGGGTTTGGTTCTCTGCGAAGATGACCATTCCATGTTTACAGAGTCCACGATTATTAAGGGCTTTCGCAAGGTCATTGGTGGAGTGACAGGTTGTCAGGTAAAGGAACTGTTTACCTATATATTGTGTATTGGCAGAATAATTGAACAAGATTTCATAATTTTACAAGCTAAAATTAACCTGAATAAACAAGATTGAAAACAAAACCGACGACGAAAATAAAAAGTAAGAAATCTGCAAAGGAAGATGCGCTGAAAGATTTGGTGGTGCTGGGTATGCAGGACAAAAAGGCACAGGATATAGCAGTGATTGACCTTAGGTCTCATAAAAATGCTATCGCGGATTTCTTTGTGATATGTTCGGGTACATCCAATACACAAGTGGAGTCTATCGCTGATTCTATTGAGGACATGGTATACAAACAAACTTCTGAATTGCCAAGACATAAAGAAGGACAGGAGACGGGAGAATGGGTATTGGTCGATTATATAAACGTGGTAGCTCATGTTTTTCAAAAGAGTAAAAGAGGGCATTTCGCATTGGAAGAATTATGGGGTGATGCCGAAATAGAGTATATTAAAGAATTAGAGTAACAAAGCATAAGTAGTAGAAAAGGAGTCATATGTCAGAGCAACCAAAGAGGAAAAATAAAAAAATCATGCCTGGTCCCAATCCCAAATCAAATGCACAGATATGGATGATTGTTTCTCTCATGGCTATGGTTTTTGCCATCGCCTACTTCTCCCGTGCAGGTGGTGTAAAAGAAATTACCAAGAAAGAGTTTGAAAAGGCATACCTGAAGCACGATGTAAAGAAAATTGTGATTGTCAATGGGTCTACAGTGGAAGTAACATTGAATAAGGAAGCCATTGAGAGTGGAAGATACGAAGGTATCTCAGCAGCCAAAACTCCTTTCGGAGACCAAGGTCCTCACATGCAATTTGAAGTAGTTTCAGCTCAAAGCTTCGATGAGTATTTTGAAAAATTGCAAACCTCCAATAAAATTTCAGAACAGGATCGTATTCCGTTGGAAATAGAAAACAACAGAAGCGATGTTTCCAACCAACTCGTTAGTTGGGGAATTCTCATTCTGGTGTTTGTTGGGTTCTGGTATTTCATGCGCCGCATGGCCTCTGGTGGGGCAGGTGGGCAGATCTTCAACATCGGCAAATCGAAAGCTGCATTATTTGACGCCGACAATAAAGTGAAAATTACATTTGCTGATGTGGCCGGTTTGGACGAGGCGAAGGAAGAGATCAAGGAAATTGTAGAATTCTTAAGAACACCATCCAAGTTTACAAAGTTGGGAGGCAAGATCCCCAAAGGTGCGTTGCTCGTGGGTTCTCCCGGTACTGGTAAAACATTGCTGGCAAAAGCTGTTGCAGGTGAAGCCGGTGTTCCTTTCTTTTCGCTTTCAGGTTCTGATTTCGTAGAGATGTTTGTCGGTGTTGGTGCGGCACGTGTGAGAGATTTGTTTAAGCAGGCAAAAGAAAAAGCACCTTGTATTATATTCATTGATGAGATCGATGCCATCGGCCGTTCCAGAGGTAAAGGCGCCATGCCTGGAGGCAATGACGAGCGGGAAAACACCTTGAACTCTTTGTTGGTAGAGATGGATGGTTTCGGAACAGACTCCGGGGTCATTATATTGGCAGCCACCAACCGTCCGGATGTATTGGACTCGGCGTTGTTGAGACCTGGTCGTTTCGATCGTCAGATTAGCATTGACAAACCGGATATCGTAGGAAGAGAGCAAATTTTCAAGGTGCATCTGAAACCCTTGAAGATGTCTGAGTCAGTAGATCCTAAAAAATTGGCGGCACAAACACCTGGTTTCGCGGGTGCGGAGATAGCTAACGTATGT
>DATHPB010000016.1:0-2770 GCA_035484295.1 Cytophagaceae bacterium | reverse complement strand
GCAAACTCCAAAAGTAGAAGAAGACAATTATACCTCTACCACTTCGTATTGGAAAACACCACAAGGATACGTAGTATTGAGCAATGACCTTAGCAATGCTGAAATTCAATTTGGCATACACAATTCATCGCCTAAATAATATAGCGATTCATCTCCGTTTTTTTTCGTCTATCTCCGGAGAGATCATTTCTTTGGCAAAGAATCGTCCGCTTTTGTAGAAGCATCTGCTCAATTGTGTCGCATTTCTACATTTTTTAATCATAACATTTTTCATTGATCCCATTTCAATCAATGGCACGGATTTGTTTGTTGTTCTATCAACCTAATCATACAACGATGAAAACTGCTAAACAACCAGCCGCCCAAGAACCTACAACAAAGTCTAAAATACAGACACCTGTTCCTCCTCAGGTAGAATATCCATTAGAGAAGCCCGATTCAAAAAAAAATCAAGACACTCAACCAGGTCATTCTAACAAATAATTGGTTAAAATTAAGAATATATGAAAAAGACAGCAGCAAGCCGAGAAATAAAAAAAGATAAATCCTCTCACAAAAAGACAAGTGTCATTAATCTTGTACAGGACAGAAGTGAAGAATACGAAGAATATTTCAATACCCGATACGGCAATAAGTCTGACAAATAACAATTGAAAATAAAAAACACTATCTTTATCACATACCTTGCAAAATCCAGTCATGCCCATTTCTACAGATGTACTTCGCGTCGGGAAAAAATATTACCTCTCCAACCATGGGGAACGGTATGAATTCATTGTGGTGGAATCATTGAACGACAACAACTTCAAACTAAAAGACATCTACAGTTTGGAGGAGTACAAATTAAATGACCTGCTTCAATTTGGGAAAGGGACAGATTATGATTTAGAAGAATTACACAGTTAGTTCATTACAATACGCCGTATGCAATTTGGAAAAACAGATCATCCCGAAAGCATTGATTTTACGTTACCTGCCGATCACAAAGATACTGCTGCTGCATTGGCCAAATACAAAAATGAGAATCGTTTTAACATCTATGTAGGTTGCGCCAAATGGAACAAGACCGATCTCAAGAACTTTTATCCGAAAGGAACGAAGGATGAGCTGGCTTACTATTCCACTCAATTCAACAGCATAGAACTGAACGCTACCTTCTACAGTTCACCTTCCAAAGAACAGGTCATTACCTGGAAAGAAAAAACACCCGAAGGTTTTAAATTTTTTCCTAAGATCCCCAATACAATCAGTCATTTCAAGCGACTCATAGATGTCAAGAAACCTGTGGAAGAATTTTGTGACGCTGTCGTTTTATTCGAAGAAAAACTCGGTATGACTTTCCTTCAGATGCACGACAATTTCAAACCCAAAGACATCGCGCGTGTAGAACAATTCATCAAAGAGTTTCCCAAAGCTGTTCCATTAGCGATCGAATTAAGAAATGCCGAATGGTTTGAAGATAAAAGAACAGCGGCACAACTCTACACACTCATGGAAGAGTACGGCAAGACCAATATCATTGTGGATACTGCCGGCAGACGAGATATACTACACATGCGATTGACCTCACCTACAGCCTTCATACGTTACGTAGGGGCCAATCACGAAAGCGATTACAGTCGACTGGACGAATGGATCGAACGATTGAAAAGCTGGAAGAAAAAAGGATTGCAAGACGTTTATTTTTTTGTGCATCAAAACATCGAAAAAGAATCGCCTTTGCTGGCGACATACTTCATCGAACGATTGAATAAAGCATTTAAGATGGAATTGCCTGTACCTTCGAAATTGAATAGCACAGGCAAGCTATTTAAATAGAAAACACTTTTTAGGAAAAATGTTTGTTCAGTTTGCTGACGCTATGATGCGCCGTCATGTCATACGAACAGGGTACGATGGAAATATAACCATTGGCTAATGCAAACTCATCGGTATCTTCCCCTTTGTCTTCGTTCTCAAATTGTCCACTCATCCAGAAGTAACGCCTGCCATTGGGATCTTTTCTTTCTTCGAACACTTCCTGCCATTTGGATAAAGCCTGACGACAAACTTTTATTCCTTTGATGGAATGCGTTTCTGAATAAACGGGAAAATTTACATTCAACGCAATTCCTTCCGGCATGCCGTTAGTCAAGACATTCGTGATGATCTGCTTCACGTATGCTTTGATGTGTTTCATCTCTGCCAAAGGAGAATAATCACACAATGAAAAACCGATGGCAGGAATACCTTCAATAGCAGCCTCTATAGCCGCAGACATGGTACCGGAATACAACACGCTGATCGAAGAATTACTTCCGTGATTGATACCACTTACCACCAGATCAGGTTGCTTCCCTTTCAAAATATAATGCTTGGCCAACTTCACACAATCCACCGGAGTACCAGAACATTGATAAGCCTCAACATCTTTATAAATGTCATTAGGATCCAAACGCAAGGTGTCACCTATAGTGATCGCATGTCCCATGCCAGATTGCGGACTATCGGGAGCAACAACCAATACTTCCCCCAACTCCTTTGCTATTTCAATCAATGTACGAATACCATGTGACGTGATGCCGTCGTCGTTCACTACCAATATGAGTGGCTTCGCCATAATGAATTATTTCTTTTTAAGTATTTGATGTCCCATTTTATCTCTCTTCGTCAAAAGATAAGATTCATTATGAGGATTAGAAGGAATCTCCAATGAAATATTTTCAACGATCTCCAAGCCATATCCGATAAGACCTGCACGTTTTTTAGGATTGTTCGTAATCAACCTGAT
>DATHPB010000015.1:0-4125 GCA_035484295.1 Cytophagaceae bacterium | reverse complement strand
AGGTCTTGATGTTTTGATAACCTTTTTGCATCAACTCCTGGTTGGCTGATCCCCGAAGTACATTGATCAGCATGTTTCCGCCCGCTTCTTCGTTCATTCGGCTGACTGCAGACAGTGCCATTTGCGCGAGTCTGGTACCATCCACCATAGGACGTGGATTTTTGCATACATCACAATTACCGCAATTTTGTGTAACAGCTTCACCAAAATAATTCAGCAGAATTTTGCGGCGACAAATGTTAGCTTCTGCAAACTGCTGCATACGGTTTAACTTTGCCAGGTTTAATTCTTTTTGTACGCTGTCGTTCGCAAATTGAGTTTGCATCACTACATCGCCGTAGCTGTAGTATAAAACAGTATCGGCTTTGTATCCGTCCCGGCCTGCACGACCGATTTCCTGGTAATAACTTTCTATGTTTTTGGGAAGGTTACTGTGTATGACCCAACGAACATTGGATTTGTCAATGCCCATACCAAAGGCAATGGTGGCACAAACCAATTGAATACGATCATTGAGAAAATCATCCTGCACTTTATTTCGAGTGGCACTATCCAAACCCGCGTGGTAGCAAGCCGCAGGATACCCGATAGCTCTTAATTTTTCAGCCATGTCTTCGGTGTTCTTTCTACTCAGGCAATATACGATACCTGGTTCATTCGGACGAGCTGTCAGGAAGCGATCGATTTCGTTTATTTTTTCTTTTAAATTTAATCCGGAACGAACAGTGAGACTTAGGTTAGGACGATCAAAAGAAGAAATAAAAATCTGAGGATCTTTCATTCTCAGTTGGTCGCAAATGTCGCGACGAGTAATCTTATCGGCTGTGGCAGTAAGTGCTATAACCGGTATGCCCGGTAAAATTTCTCTGATGGAATGGAGTTGTGTATACTCTGGCCTGAAATCGTGCCCCCAGGAAGAAATGCAATGCGCTTCATCAACGGCAATGAAACTGATGATTAATTGTTCTTTGAGATAGGGGACTACACTGAGTAGCTTTTCAGGAGAGACGTACAGTAATTTTACTTCGCCTGTTTTGCATTGCCTGATTACTTCATGGAGTTCGCTCTGACTGAAACTGCTGTTGTACGCTGCAGCGCCAATGCCGTTACGACGCAGTGCTTCCACCTGGTCTTTCATCAAGGCGATGAGTGGGGATACCACTAAACATACACCTTCTTTGAGCAATGAGGGGATTTGAAAGCAAATGGATTTTCCGCCTCCTGTAGGCATGAGTACCAATGTGTCACGATTTTCTACAATGGAAGATATGATGTCTTCCTGCAAGGGACGAAAAGTATCGTACCCGTAAACTGTTTTGAGAAGATGGCGTGCATTGTCGAGCAATGCCGTTGGATTTGACGTGGTCATTCGTAACATAAAAATAGGAATTAAAAATTAGTTTTACTTAAAAAAATAGGCTCTTTAACTCATAATCTAAGGGTGTTGGAAAGGGAAAAGGAGATTTTGTTTATTGACAAAACAGAAAAAATAATTTAACAATTTTTCAAGTTACTACTGATTCAAGTTTTCAATAGTGTTCATAATGCAACATAATCTTTATTGAAAAACACCTAACTTTAGGTAGGTTCAGTGTTGCTTGGACTCGAAAGAGGTCTTATTGTATTTTCTAATTTTCTTTTCGATCGTATTTTTATCGCTCGTTGTTTTGGCCAGTTTCCATGCTGTTTGTAAATGCTCAATGACTTTTGTCTGATCAATACCTTCATACAAAGAAGCAAGTAATGAGTGGTACAAATGAGAATCGGTTAACTTTAGCTTTTCCGCTTCGGCGATGGCTTCTTTTTTTCCATTGGCCTTAGAAAGTGCATAAGTTCTATTGAGCGCTGCGATAGGAGAGTATTCCACTTGCAACAATCGATTGTAAAGTTGCAAAATATTCTCCCATTTCCCATGAAGCTCCGTTTTCTGTGTGTGCCAGTAGGCAATGGCTGCCTCCAGGTGATACTTTGACAGATTATTACCTTGCGAAGCACGATTCAAATAATGTTCCCCTTTTTCTATCAGTTCCGTATTCCACAAATCTGTATCCTGATCTTCGTACAAAACGATTTCCCCTTGCGCATCTGTTCTCGCTTCAAAACGGGAAGAATGAAAACACATCAAAGACAACAAAGCATTGACTGTTGGTGTATTGGTTTGTTCGTACGTGGTCAATAGGTAAGTTAAACGTATGGCTTCCAGACAAAGGTCTTTCCTCAAAGAAATGTTTTGTGAAGCAGAATAATAGCCTTCGTTGAAGAGTAAATACAATGTTCTTAAAACAGTATCCAATCGTTTATCAATTTCTAGTGGAGAAGGAAGTTCAATGACAATTTGTTCTATTCGTAGTTTTTCCTTTGCCCTGGATAATCGTTTATAAATACTTTCTCTTGTACTGAGGAAAGCATCTGCAATTTCTTCTGCTCCAAAACCACAAAGGATATTCAACGCCAAACCAATTTGTGCTTCCTCCGGAATAGACGGATGGCAGATTGCAAACAACATGTGAAGTTGACTGTCGTCAATGTTTCGATGAGACAAATCAAGCTCTACTTCGTATGTTTTCGATGCTGTATGCTTGATCTCAGGAGTTACTTTTTGCTGAAAGACAGCGTGGTGTTTTAACAAATCTTTCGTTTTATTTTTAGCTACGGTATAAAGCCATGCGGTAGGGTTTTGCGGCAATCCTTTTTGTCCCCAAAGTTCAGAAGCCAATAAAAATGTTTCACTTACAATATCTTCTGCAAGCTCGATGTGCTCGATACCAAAGCGTTTGCAGAGTACAGCAATTATTTTTCTGTATTCAGTCCGAAACAAGTGGGGAATTAGTTCTGGTTCTTTCATAATGGAACCTCTCGATGTAAATCGAGAGGTTTGAGCCGACTTACATGGGAAGAATCGTACGTACTTCTACATTGCCCTTAATGGCAAGAATGGGGCAGCCTTTGGAAAGTTCGGTCGCCTCTTCTATGGAATCTGCTTGAAGGATAATATAACCGCCAATGGCTTCTTTCAACTCTACATAGGGACCGTCGGTAACAATGTTGTTGGGTTTGACTACTCTGCCTTCAGAGGATAGGCGGTTGCCGGAGTTTGCCAATTTGTTTTGTGCAGCAAGGCTTCCCATCCAGTCTTGCCAGTTTTTCATCATGGCCTGGAATTGTTCGGGAGAAGGTTGTGCTTCAGTGCTGTCAAAATCTCTTCTGAATACCAATAAGAATTCTTTCATCGTTGTGTTTTTTAGTGTTTATGCACCTATGACGATTGAACGTTCATGATTGGACAACCACTGGAATATTTTTGTAAACTAATTGCTTTTATCCCTTTATTGAACTATAAAGGTGATTGTGTCCGCCAATCATCGGTGTGTTTTTTTCGTGAAAGTTATTTCTCAGAATTCAAACGAATCGGCACCATCACAGAAAAGCGGCAAGCAAAGATACCGTCATTGCCTGGTTTATTTCCCCATTTGGAAATGTTGTCGATGTAATCTGTAAGAGGGTGGTACCAGCCCATTTTAAAACCGGCTCCCACTCCATTGGGTAAAAGGTATTGAAAGCCCCATTGTGTCGGTAATATCAAGGCCAGGTTGGAGTAGGTTTCGCCTTCTGCACGAGTAGTTAAGTCTTTACTCAATAAATTTTGTGAATCGTCTTTTGGATTAAAACGAATCAGACCAATACCTTGTGCAACGAACAAACGGAAATTAGGTCGTTTGATGATATTCAACTGAGCTTCGTAATGTACGGTGAAAATAGCTGTCTTAAAATACGTATTGGGAGTTGGTGTTTTTTCACCGGGATCTACAGTTCCTTCGTATTTATAATCGGGATTTTGTCCGCTTACAGAACCGATCTGGATATTGATGGCACCGTTTATTCTTTTTTTCTTGAGCCACTGTATACCCAGATGAAAGCCGCTAGTGAATTTTTCGTAACCGGCCTGCAGATCGCCCCTGTAGGCATTGGCGCTTATTCCCACTTCAATGAAACGTTTGTATACAATCTCTTTTGGAGCTGTTGGCGTGACGGGTGTTATTTGATTGTCAGCGTTTGTTGTAATTGATTCCAATCTTTTTGGAGCAATGATACTGTCAGGTGCGGAAGAAACTATAACAATGGTGT
>DATHPB010000014.1:0-3285 GCA_035484295.1 Cytophagaceae bacterium | reverse complement strand
TGTATACCGCGAGCTGGAAGAACTGTATGGTAATAAATACACCATCTATTCTTTCGATTTGTTTTACCATGGTCAAAGTTTTTGGCACGATAAGAAACAACCTTTGAAAAAAAGCGATTGGTCAGAGATCATGAACTTGTTTTTTGACATGCAGAAAATCAATCGCTTTTCGTTGGTAGGTTATTCGATGGGTTCGCGTTTTGCATTGGCCACATGTGATGCTTTTGCACAGCGCACAGACCAATTGATACTCTTGGCACCCGATGGCATTAAGCGAAGATTTTTATACTGGCTCATGACTTCTTTCTCGTCTACGCGGTACATGCTGCGTGTCGTCGTTACCAATCCCAAACCGTATCTTTGGTTGATGAATCTTTTGTTGGCATTGCGCTTGATCAATCGGGGAGTGACTAAATTTTCTGAAACGCAAATGAAGACACGAGCCATGCGAAGAAGAGTGTATTACTCCTGGGTCATCTTCAGAAAATTATTTATTAGTCCTAGGATCACTGCCGAAAAAATAAAGCACAATAATGTCACATTAAAAATATACATGGGTGACTTTGATAAGGTAATAGCGCTTTCACAGGTAAAACCCTTACTGAAATTTTTTCCGAATAGCTTAAGAACGATTCCAGTTGGACACACCCATTTGTTAAAGACATGGATTCATACGTACGGTGCATTGTAACGATGCATGGACATCTGTTACTCTTGACTGTCCTGAATGATCTTAATGTTCTTGTCGCGGATGTATAAGGTTTGGTTGTCCCACAATACCCTATACCAGATGTTGCCTTCAGAACCCAATACCGTAAGTCGGTTTCCTTCGGAGATATTTTCTATGCATAGCGCACCGGCGGCAGGAGCACTCATGAGACAAGTTTGTTCCATCACGATGGCGCGGTCGGGGATCACATCGTAATTGTTGAGCAGGAAGACGATACCAAGTATAGCGAGGAAACCTAAAGGTCGGGATCCCCATTTCTTTTTTTGCAAGGCACGTACCACCAGGTAAATAAAATAAGGAAGACCCAGTAAGATGATAGCAAAGATGATGGCATAATAATGCCTTTTGTACAACGAGAAAAAATATTCTACGTCAGAAAAATCGTAACCTTTCAAATGATGCTGTTCCGAGAGTTCCTGGATCTTAGGAATAATTTGGGTGTTGTGAGTAAGGTCTAGAAACTGATTGTAATAGTAGAGTGCTAAGGGAATATTGCCCCTTTGTTCTTCGATATAACCCATCTTAAGGAGCATTCTGGGAGAATAGAGTTTATCCACATTCCATTCTTTCAAGTAAATAGCTTGTGCTTCGTTGAGTTGACCACTGTCGAAAAGTGAATCTGCGCGAAGAAGTGTATAGCTTTGAGCATGAGCTGTTCCAGCAATATGTGTAAAAAAAAAGAGGAATAAAGTCGATAATTTTAAGAGAAGCTTTTGCATTTTATACATTCCTCGTTACCTTTGCACTCGCAATTAAGCAAAACAGTCGCTTAAAACCAACAAATGATTCCGTAGCTCAGCTGGTAGAGCACATCACTTTTAATGATGGGGTCCTGGGTTCGAATCCCAGCGGGATCACCTCGTGGGACTGAGAAGCAAAAGTGCTCTCAGTCCCTTTTTTATTTCCTCTGTACCTCCCGCCAATACTAGTGATTAGCTCAAACAAACGGTTGGTTATTCCCGTTCGAACTTCATTTTTCTCAAACTGTAAATTTTCACGACATACCGAACGGATGATAAGCTGTTTATTCGTGATATTGGCTGTATCATACACATAATCAAGCCTTTTAAGCATCTCAAGCCCTTTTCTCAGGTAGCGTTTGAATTCCATACCCTCTGTACCTGCTTTAAGATACTCCCTTTCCAATTGATCTATAAGCGGTTCGTAACGCTTTTTAATTTCATGGTAGTCACTAGCACTTATCTCACCATCCAGCATCATCTGTTGGGCTTTCCTGATCCTTTCACGGTTAGCTTGTATTTCGGCTTCTGTTTGTTTTTTGCCCGTTGATTTGGCTTCTGATTTTACGTTTAAAACCTCCTTAATAATATGATCATACAGCTCGTGAACTTCGGGCTTGAATGTTATATTTTTTAAGTAGACTGAAAATGAATTGTTTAATTCATGTGCTTTAGACCTTTCAGGACAACCTTTGGTACAATGGTAATAAAAGTGCTTGATACCACTTCCTCCAGTAGAAGCACTGCCCGATAATTTTTTACCGCAACGGACGCAACTTAGAAACCCACGTAAAGGCAATTCATCCTTGATGGATATTTTATACTTCTTCTTTCTACCTCTTCCGGTTAAAATATCCTGTACGGTTCTGAATAGCTCTTCTGAAATAAGTGGCTCATGGATTCCGTCAGCAAGGTATTCCTCCTCATCCTTATAGGCGCAAATGACCAGCTTCCCATAATAAAGTGGGTTCCTGATCAAATGCCAGAAGTTGTTCTTACTGCATTTAAGTCCTCTCATATTGCAGCCCTTTCTTATGTCATCAACATGGTGGATGTTTTTTGCGATCTCTTCAAAAGCCCATTTGATGGTAGGGGCGTCATCACTTGGTACTATTAACCTGGTGATGTCCTTGCCTTCGCCGAAGCTCACATTTTTATAGCCTTTGGGAGCACTTCCCATACATCGGCCTGCTTTTTTAGCACGCCGCATCCCTCCAAAAACATTGAGTGCCCGACGATGGTTTTCCACTTCTGGCGATGCCAGGTAAAAGGCAAGCATGATCTTGTTTTCAGGGATACTCATGTCAATTGGCTGTTCAATGGCCTGTGCTTCAACACCGAGCTTATCCAAGGTGCTGATCATCGCATACGCATCACCTGTGTTTCGTGAAAACCTATCCCATTTGGTAAACAGGATCAGGTCTGCTTTACCACGGCGCTTTTTTAAACCGTTTAATAGTTTAGTGAACTCAGGACGTTTGGCAAAGGTCTTGGCCGAATAGTCTTCGCTGTAAAATTCAACAATTTCTATTCCTCGCAGTTCACAGTATCTTCTAAGCTGCTCTTCCTGGTATCCCAGGCTGTATCCGTCGATCTGATCGTCGGTTGATACACGGATATATAATATTGCTCTTAAGTTTTTCTTCATTTCCCAAATATTTTTTTGTGAAAGGGATACTTGCTAACCAGAAGTTCCACGTCGGTAGTAGTAATACATTTAGGAGTGATCCCTAAGTATTGTAAGATGATTCCCATGTTGTACAAACTTTCGTAGTTCCTGGAAAACCGTGTTAAGTCTGTAAAAAGCAAAAAGTC
>DATHPB010000013.1:0-5160 GCA_035484295.1 Cytophagaceae bacterium | reverse complement strand
GTATCCCTCCGCCAAAATCAACTTTTAAAGAAGTGAAGCCTGAAATTTTTTCCAATGCATCAGTATCAACTACTTTGCGCTGTTCCAAACCTTCAACGTCTGTAAGCACGATACGCTGTATCCCCGCATCCTCCAGCTTCATTGCCCAATCCAACGGATCATGGTTATAAAGTACCAGATCATTTGGATTGTAGCCGTTGATGCGGACAACTTTTTTATACTTTACCGAAATAGCAGGGATGATCTCTATCATGGTGTTTGGTATTTATCCTTGTTTGACAAAAGATACAAATTCTTTGATGTCTTTTTCCAACAAATGGCTATTTCCTAACATTTTTATAAAAGCGCTTCCAATAATAGCACCGTTGGCGTACTGACAAGCCTCACGATACGACGCATGATCCTTGATGTTAAATCCGATCATGGTAGGATTCTTAAATTTCGCCTTTTTGATCCGTTCGAAATATTCTTTTTGTTCACCCAAATCTTTTGCTTCATTGCCTGTCGTGCTGGCTGTTGATACCACATAAATAAACCCGGAAGACGCTTCATCAATATAGTTTAAACGCTCGGTAGAGGTTTGAGGCGTCACCAGAAACACCATTGATAAATTTGCCGCTTCAAACAGTTCCTGGTATTTTTCTTTGTATTCGTCCACAGGCATATCAGGAAGAATCATGCCGTCTACACCCAATTCTTTCAGATCATGCACCAATTTTTCTACGCCATATTGTAAAACGGAATTGATATACCCCATCATCAAGACAGGAATATGAATTTCATTGCGCATGCCTTGCAATTGTTGGATAATTTTTTTCAAGGTAATGCCATTGTGCAAAGCTGCGTCATTGCTTTCCTGAATGATAGGTCCATCCGCCAGCGGATCAGAAAAAGGAATCCCGATTTCCACCATATCAGCTCCACCGTCTTGCAAAGCTTTCAAAACAGTACGTGTATCCTCCAATTGCGGGTAGCCGGCTGTGAAATAAATGTTGAGCAGGTTTTCTTTTTTGGTGGAAAAAAGTTGTGTCAGTTTATTATCTATTTTTGTGCTTGTCATACTGCTATATTTTTAAATGCTGTACTTTTATTAATGAATGTAAGCATGGATGAGTCTATTTTGTGAATTCATCCTTACGTGTGATGTAGGTCATCATGTCCTTATCCCCTCTTCCCGACAAATTGATAACGACTACATCATCTTTTTTAATCGATAAATTTTCAAGTACTGCTACCGCATGTGCTGATTCCAGTGCAGGAATGATCCCTTCCATCCGACTCAACAATATGGCTGCGTTAAACGCTTCTCCATCTGTAACACTGTAAAATTTCGCGCGACCCGTTTCAAATAAATTCGCATGAATCGGTCCGATACCGGGATAATCCAAACCGGCAGAAATGGAATATGGTTCTGTGATTTGTCCGTCTTCCGTTTGCATCAGCAAAGTCTTTGATCCATGGATCACACCCGGCTTACCCAAGAACGTAGTAGCTGCTGAATGTCCCGAATACACGCCTTGCCCCGCCGCTTCTACGGCGATAAGGTTTACACTTGATTCGTTTAAATAATGATAAAATGCACCCGCCGCATTACTTCCTCCTCCCACACATGCAATCACGTAATTCGGATTTGGTGATCCTGTTTTATCAGTCAGCTGTTCCCTCATTTCCTGAGAAATGACTGATTGGAAGCGCGCAACCAAATCAGGGTATGGATGCGGGCCAACCACTGATCCTATAATGTAATGAGTATCCACAGGATTATTGATCCAATCACGAATGGCTTCGTTGGTAGCGTCTTTTAATGTCTTACTTCCTGAGTTTGCAGGGCGCACTGTCGCACCCAGCATTTTCATACGCTCTACATTGGGTTTCTGGCGTTCCATGTCGATAGCACCCATATAAACAATACACTCCATACCCATTAAGGCACATACCGTAGCAGTAGCCACACCGTGCTGACCGGCGCCTGTTTCAGCAATGATACGTGTTTTCCCAAGACGGCGTGCCAGCAATATTTGGCCGATGGTATTGTTTACCTTATGCGCACCGGTGTGACATAGATCCTCACGTTTCAAATAAATGGTAGCGCCGTATTTCTGAGACAAGCGCTTCGCAAAATACAACGGTGTCGGTCTGCCCACATAGTCGCGCAGCAATTCATCCATCTCCGCTTGAAAACTTTCTTCCTCCATGATGCGCAGGTAGTGCGTTCTCAGTTCTTCTACATTCGGAACCAGCATTTCAGGAATATACGCTCCGCCGAAATTTCCGTAGAACCCTTTTTGATCAACTTGATAAGACATAGTGATTAGTTATTAGTGGTGAGTCGTTAGTTTCAATCAACTAACTACGGCATTTAATTTTTCTTTAAATAATTTTATTCTTTCGATGTCTTTTAACCCCGGACTGATCTCGAAACGGCTGTTGATGTCAATACCCCAGATTGGTTTTTCCAGAACGAAACCGGGGATAGGCAATTGTTCCAATCCAATTCCTCCGCTTAGGAAAAACGGTTTCTGTGAAGAATAATCTTTCAGAATGTTCCAGTCAAATGTCCGGCCTGTACCTCCCCAAGCCATATCGGCCGTATCAAACAGGAAGTAATCGCATACTTTCTCGTACCTGTCTAAAGTTGTTCTTTTCAACATTTCATCAATCTGCATTGCTTTATCTACGTGCAACACTTTAATCACTTGCAATCCCGATGCTTGGAGTATTGCACATTCTTCAGGAGTTTCATTACCATGCAACTGCACAGCTTTTAATCCGTAGGTCAAACAAATCTTTTCTATTCCTTCTACTCCTTCATTGACAAAGACACCTGTTTTAACGATGCTTTCCGGCAATGTTTTTAACGTGTCTTTATTCAATAAATCTCCTGCATAACGTTTAGAAGGACCATAAAAAATAAAACCCATGTAGTCAGGCAAAAGCTTCGCTAATGCCAGAATGTTTTCACTTTCCCGCATACCGCACACTTTCAATTTTAGGTTTTTATTGTCGCTCATTTTGTCTTGCCTACTTTTTCAACGCCTCGTATTTCTTCACAAAATCCATCATGGCTTTGCCCGGATCTTTTTCTTTCATGAAACGTTCTCCCATGAGAAAGCCCTTGTATCCAGCTTTTTCAAGCGTGATCAAATCTTCCGGTCTGTCCAATCCACTTTCTGAGATCTTTACATAACGGGTTGGAATGAGTTCGGCCAGTTGCAAGGAATTATCGATGCTTACTTCAAAGGTTTTCAAATTTCGATTGTTCACACCGATCACATCCACTTCGTCGATCAGGTTATCGAGCAATTCTTTTTTATTGTGCACTTCCAGCAGTACTTCCAGATCCGTAGCGTGCGCAAATTTTGCGAGACGTTTTACATCCGCAGGTGTGAGACAAGCAGCAATCAAAAGTATAATATTCGCACCCCAGGCTTTCGCTTCCAAAATCTGGTATTCGTCGATCATGAAATCTTTTCTCAATAAAGGGATATGAACTGCTCCTCGTGCTGCTTTCAAGTCTTCCTCCGATCCAAAGAAAAAATCTTTGTCTGTCAATACCGAACAAGCTGATGCTCCTGCCAATTCATAGCCCCTGGTTACTTCTTGGGGTGTTACTTTATCGTTGATGATTCCTTTAGAAGGAGACCCTTTTTTAAATTCAGCAATGATTCCTGTTTTATTCAGCGCCAGCAAATGCTGCTTCAACGAAAGATTTTGATCTGCTGGTTTAATGAAACGTTGTAAACGGTCAAACGAAAGCCTGTCCTTCGCTTCTGCCACTTCTATTTTTTTGCGGGCAATGATTTGATCAAGTACGCTCATGATTATGCGTTGTTATTCATTAATGTTTTAAAAGCTGTATAAGCTTTGCCCGATTTGATAGACTCGCGGGCAATTTCTACAGCATCGATCATACTTGTTCCCGGTCTGGCACAAACTATAGCTGCTGCTGCATTGGCAAGGGTAACATCGTTTTGTGCTTTGGTACCTTTGTTTTGTATGATGTTTAAGAAAATATGTGCACTCTCTTCTACATTGCTTCCGCTTTTTATTTCATCGTGTACAAACGTATTCATACCCAAGTCTTGGGGTTTATAGATTTCTTCGCCCCTGTTTGTAATGAGTTTGAAAGGTGCTGTCAATGAAATTTCATCGTATGTATCCAGCGAATGTGCGATGCAATAACGTTTATCTGTTTCCGCGTAGATGTATCCATAGAGGCGAGCCAATTCGAGGCTGAATACGCCCACCATCTGTTTTTTTACAAAAGCAGGATTGATCATCGGACCTAGCATGTTGAAAAATGTTTTTACACCCAATTCTCTGCGAATAGGAGCTACATTTTTCATGGCCGGATGGAATAAGGGGGCATGCAAGATACAAACTCTTGATAGTTCAAGTTGTTTTCTCAACAGATTGATGTCGTTTGTAAACTTATAACCCAGGAATTCCATCACATTGGAAGAGCCCACTGGAGATGAAACGCCGTAATTGCCATGCTTGGCTACATGTATACCTGCACCTGCGACAACAAAAGAAACGGTTGTGGAAATGTTAAATGTACTCTTTCCGTCTCCTCCTGTTCCACACAAATCCATCGGATCAAATTCTAAAACAGGAACAGGGATACATAATTCAAGCATTGCGTCTCTGAATCCGGACATTTCTTGGACTGTAACACTGCGCATCATAAACACCGTCATAAACGCTGTTGTTTGCGACGGATTAATTTCTCCTCTCCCGATGCGGAGCATTGCAGTCTTGGCATCTGCACGATTCAACGTTTTATGCTCGATCAGTTGCTGTAATATTTCCTTCATGAGATTATTAATGCTTTAACCAATTCAAAACCATTTGTTCTCCGTGTTCTGTTAAAATAGATTCCGGATGAAACTGTACACCTCTTACATCGTACGTTTTATGACGCAATGCCATAACTTGTCCTTTTTCATCCACAGCCGTCACTTCCAATGCAGCTGGAAAATTTTCATTGGCCACCGCCCATGAATGGTAACGCCCCGCTTTGAAGACAGAAGGTAATCCTTCAAATGTAAGATCAGTGGGAACCGTCACTTTAATATCTGTAGCTATACCGTGATATACTTTATCCAAATTGATCAATGTGCCACCGAACACTTCACCTATGGCCTGTAAGCCCAAGCA
>DATHPB010000012.1:0-2963 GCA_035484295.1 Cytophagaceae bacterium | reverse complement strand
CAAAGTGCCAACTATGTTTTCTTGAAGTACATGAAGTTAAAAATGATGGAGAAAAAAAGCGGTCATTAGAAAATCATCCTTTCAACCTTGATCATCGTTAACTCACCGCTGAATATATCCAGGAAGTAAAGGCGTTACCGGTAAGCGCTAAAGTTTTTCTAAGTTTTTTCATTGACGGGTCTTTCAACTCAATACGTTTTAAATTCATCCAGTCGGGTGTTAAACCGATGCCTCCTTTTTTACAAGATATAAAACCAACCATACCTTGTTTGCGCATGATGTCTCTACCCCACGCAGAACGATGTCCCCAGGTCCAGGCAAAAAATTTCACTTCCTTTCCGGTAATCCGCTCAAGCTGTTCTTTATTGATTACAATTTCTTTAATGACCCTGGTCTCCGCTTCTTCTTGCGAATAAGGTGTGAGCACTGGATTTTTCTTCAGGTATGCTTTCCCTGCTTTCAATGCTTCTTCTTTAGATAACGTTTTCCATTTCGTTCTCCATTCAGCAGCAAAAGACTTAGCCTTTGCCAGATCCAGTTTAAAGCCAGGAACAACCATAGTGCTTCTGCTTTTGAAAACAGGATAACCCTCTTCTACTTTTCCTTGGTACAAATGTACCGGAGAGGAATTGGAATGATCACTGCTCCTGAAACCACTAAGTTCATTGGAAACAAAGACAGGTGCATGCGTATGTGTATGAGCCTGGAAGTCGCATAAGCCAGAGGCCTGCATCTCTTGTATTTCCAGTGTGGTCATGTATTGATCGCTGGATCCTTCGCCTATGGCATAATAACGAAGCAAGGCATCGATATTGGCCTGTTCTCCTATTACAAAAGGAGTGTTTTCTTTTCGGGCTTCCTGTTTTATGAATAACGTATTGATAAAGAATGTAGCCTGGAGATTATACTTTTTCAATAAAGGGAATACAATCTTATAGTTGTCGTAATACCCGTCATCAAAGGTTATCAGCAAACAATTCTCTGATAGTTTTCCATATTGACGCACCTGCTCGTAAGCTTGCGTATAGGTCAATGTTTGGTAACGTGCTGCAATATATTTCAAATGCTCTTCAAATAGTTCCGGTGTGACATTGATCAACGGATTGACTTGATGGTAAAGCAACACCGGTGTGCCTTTTCCTTTGCCCAATAAGTAAAGAGCACTCAACAAAAAAAATAATCCTGTCAGGAAAATCAGCAACATATGTTATTCTTTTACAGAATTGGTAGAAGATAGAATCAGCAAAAGTAAAAAAGCGTGCAAGGCCACACCCAACTGTATCTCCAGTGTAGACTCTGGGATGAAAGACATGACGATGATGGTGTTAAAAACCATGAATACAGAATTATTTCTCAACCGTGCATCAGCATATGGATAAAGACAGGCAGCAATAAACCACAACATGCCCAACCAACCGCATCCTGCAAATATGTATACAAACTGACTATGCGGAATGAGCCAATGATTGGAAGTAATCATCGGATATTCTGTTTTGTAAAGATGAACCATATTATCCAGCACATCACCTATACCCACTCCAATAAATGGTTGTTGATTCCCGATGCGCCAACCCAGTTGCCAAGACAGCAAACGGTTACCGTCTGAATAACTATCTACATTTTTACCTTCTTTAAACTGGGTAACGTCTTTATGCATGTAGTTTGCTTTGTTGCGCAAGGTGGGTGACAAGACATATAACGTACCGGAGAGAACTCCTAAAAAAAGAAAACTGAACACAAACCTCTTGATGTTTTTATTCTTTAACGCTTCTGTCAGCAGATAAACTACTGCCGCAGCATAGAAAGCCAGCAACCCACTGCGCACAGAAAGTACATGTAAAAACACCACAAGAAAAACGGCGCTGCCAATCAACAACCAACGTTCCCATGGCCATTTAAAAACAAAATGTTCTTTGTACAATATCCAGGCTGTCAAAGCGCAGAAAGCACTCATCAGGCTGAAACGGATATGACCTATTCTGAAGGGAGTAGGCATCGTCTTCGCATGCAGGTACGATTCCACAATGGCTTCGTAATGCATAAGAAAATTGATGAGGCTTCCGATAGCTCCGATCACTACAGTAATGATCAATAGGTACAGAATATAGTATAATGTTTTTCTGTCCAAGCTAAGCGTGGCAAAAGAAAGAGGCAATAGCAAGTAGGGTAATTTTATTTGCAAACGTTCTCCCCAATAGTGCAGATTGGAGGAATAAAGTCCCGATAGAAGATACATGGCAAAAATGCCTAGCAAAAGGACATACATCGGTTGCGAGGTCAGGTTATGCTTAAGCTGTGCGAATGCCCCAGGTGTAAACAAAAGCAACGCCGTAGCAATCATACCAATACTCATCAAAGCCGGCGATACATACAAGCCGGTGATCAACGTCAATGCACACAGCAAAATCCATTTATTTTTCCAGTCGTTGGTACCCGACTGCTTATATATTTGTCGTATATTCAAAGCCTTATCATATTTATAATGCAGTCATATCAGCGGAGTGAAGAGTATTTAACGAATTAAGGTTAATCCCTTCGATAATATTAGCGTTAAAAACTTATATTTGTATAAACCCCTATGGGCAAATATACACTAAATTAAAAGCTTTTTTATGTCAGACGACATCTATCAAGGCAAATACGGGAGCAAAGAGGAAAAAGATAAGCAGTATGAAAAAGAATTCATGCACTTGCTTTCCCCTCTGTACAATTTTGCCTACCGGCTTACATTAGACGAAGACAATGCGAATGACCTTGTACAGGATACTTTCTTAAAGGCCTATAGATTTTTTGAATCCTACGAACAGGGAACTAATGCTAAAGCGTGGTTGTTTAGAATCCTGAAGAACAGCTTCATAAACGATTACAGAAAGAAGAGTAAAGAGCCAAACAAAGTAGACTATCAAGACGTAGAGGCTTATTATAATTCTGAAGATGTGAATGAACCTATCACATCAGATCTA
>DATHPB010000011.1:0-7111 GCA_035484295.1 Cytophagaceae bacterium | reverse complement strand
CTTTTTTTGATGGTAATGGGCACAACCTTATTATTAACAATCGTCACTTTAATTAAATAAGTAGGAATGATCGCGGCATTATTGATATTATTTCCTTTAGTAACCGGCATACTTTGTTTTGCTCTACCTGGTAAAAGAGCTTCGAGACTGGCGTTAGAATCTTCTATCATCACGTTATTGATAAGCCTTTATTCATTTTATGCTTTTCTAAATGGACAAAATGAATGGTTAGAATTTTCATTTGACTGGATACCTGCATTAGGTATTCACTTTCATGCAGGTATTGACGGGCTATCGTTGTTACTTGTTTTCTTAACAGCATTTCTAACACCGCTTATTTTATTATCATCACAGAGCAAAGCATATTCGCAAAGCAGCAATTTCAATGCACTGGTCATATTGATGCAAGCCGCACTCATTGGTGTATTCACCGCCAAAGATGCTTTTGTATTTTATGTATTCTGGGAATTGGCCTTGATTCCCATTTACTTCATCGCTCTCATCTGGGGTGGCGAAAACAGGAAACCCGTTACTTTTAAATTCTTCCTTTATACTACCGTAGGCTCCTTGCTTATGCTGGCTTCCATATTGGTATTGTACAGCAATACACCTGACGGAAGTTTTGACATTAATTCCTTCTATTCCTTGTCATTAAGTCCTATAGAACAGTTGGTTGTTTTCGTTGGCTTCTTTTTAGCCTTCGCCATCAAAATGCCTATCTTTCCTTTTCATACCTGGCAACCGGATACATACGTTACCGCACCTACAGAAGGAACCATGCTGCTTTCAGGGATCATGTTAAAGATGGGGATTTACGGAGTAATCCGTTGGTTGTTACCCATCACACCTGTGGCTGTGGTTGAATGGGGATGGATCGTTATTCTCTTAGCTGTCATTGGGATCATTTACTCTTCTGTGATTGCATTGAAACAACCGAATTTCAAGCGCATGGTGGCTTATGTTTCCATTGCCCACGTTGGACTGATGGCGGCTGGTTTATTTACCGGTCATACGGAAGCTCTTCAAGGCGTAATCATACAAATGCTGGCACACGGTATCAACGTGGTCGGTATGTTTTACATTGTAGATCTTATTTCAAGAAGAACCGGCACTGATGCCTTCGATCAATTGGGAGGCTTAAGAAACCAAGCTCCATTGCTGGCAACATTCTTTCTGATCATACTCATGGCTAATGTTGCCTTGCCTTTAACCAATGGTTTCGTTGGAGAATACTTATTGATCGTTGGTTTGTTTCAATATGATGCCTGGCTAGCCGCTGTGGCAGGATTAACCATCATTTTCGGAGCTGCATACATGTTGAACGGTTACCAAAAAATCATGTTGGGCGAGAGAAAAGAAATGTACAACCATGTTACCGACGTAACTGCCAAAGAACTTTGGGTATTGATACCTATCACCATCATGATCATAGGAATGGGAGTTTATCCTAAATTCTTTTTGGACATCAGTGCATCATCCGTACAAGAGATACTGAATGCAGTGCACAAAGGATACTCATTGAAATAAATAAATTAAGCATTATAATATAAACAACACGAATGAACGTATTAATTGCTACCTCCGTTTTAGGTTTGTTTGCGATGATTTCCGAAATCATCGGATTGAAGAGATGGATCTGGTACATTTCTATTGCTGGACTTGCAGGCATCATAGGACTTGGGATCTCTGAATACAACACCAGCAGTGAATTTTACGGAATGTTGCACCAAAACACCTTTTCTTCCGTTTTCAGTGTGTTGCTATTATCTATTACCTTGGTGTGGTTTCTGCTCTCTCACAACTATTACCATACAGAAGGTAATGCTAACGCTTCTGACCAGGCTGCTTTAATTATTTTCGCAACCACAGGTGGACTCATACTGACATCATTTACAAACCTGACCATGTTGTTTCTTGGTATAGAAATCATGTCTATCCCTATGTATATCCTTGCCGGATCGGACAAGAAAAACTTAAACTCTAATGAGTCTTCTTTAAAATATTTCATTCTTGGAGCTTTTGCTACTGGTATTTTACTGTTCGGTATCGCTTTACTGTATGGTGCAACGGCTTCATTTGATCTCTTGGAAATCAGACAAGGGTTAATGAATGCATTCACTAACCCAACAACATTATTCCTTTCTACCGTTGGCATACTTTTGATCCTTGTCGGGTTGGCATTTAAAGTAACAGCCGTCCCTTTTCATTTCTGGGCACCGGACGTATACGAAGGAGCTCCAACTATAATTACAGCGTTCATGTCAACGTTTGTAAAAACCGCTGCATTCGTTTCTTTCTTTCGTCTATTTGTATTTTGCTTTATCGATCTCGCTCCACTTTGGCAGTTTCAGATATTGATCATATCTGGTTTCACTATATTAGGCGGAAACATACTAGCCGTTAGCCAATCGAATATGAAACGTACACTGGCCTACTCCGGTATCGCCCAGGCCGGTTATATCCTACTAACGATCTTATTACCCAACAGAGAGACCTTGTCTGCTTTATTCATTTATACCACTTCGTATTCGATCTCTACACTTGTTGCTTTTACAGTTGTGTATCATGTTCAAAAAACAAAGCGTGATTACAGTTTTGAGGCATTCAAAGGCTTAGCCAAATCCAATCCGGGACTAGCAGCTGTGTTATCCTTATCCATGCTTTCGTTAGCAGGTATTCCTCCGACCGTTGGATTCTTTGCCAAGTTTTATTTATTCAAAAGCATCTTATCCTTTAACATCGGTTTCATTTGGATTATCTTGTTGGCCATAATAGGATCTTTGATCAGTTTGTATTACTATTTCAAAGTGATCATCAGCATGTTCGGTGGAGACGAATCAGGAGTGAAGATTGAATTAAAAATGGGGGATCGTATTCTCATTTATGTTATCGCATCGCTTATCATCGTATTGGGCCTAATACCAGAGATACTTCTACAATTAGGGTCTCTGATCATTTAGCGCATGGGTATTTCAGACTTATATCATCTCTTAAAAGATCCAGAACAGATTGTCCAAACAGGAGGATTAATATTAATCCTCCTTATTATTTTTACAGAAAATGGTCTCTTCTTTGGATGCCTGCTCCCTGGCGATACATTGCTTTTCACTACGGGATTATTATGTTCTACAGGTAATTTCGATGTATCCATCTACTTGTTGCTCGTAAGCATTTCGGGTGCGGCATTTCTTGGTTCTTCATTTGGCTATTATTTTGGAGAACGTGCCGGAAAAACGTTGCTCCATCGAAAAGAAAACTTTTTTTACAAACACAAGTACCTTGATTCTGCACAAGCCTTTTTTGAACGACATGGAGGTTTTGCTTTAGTAATGGGCCGTTTTTTACCCATCATTAGAACCTTCGCTCCCATTTTTGCAGGAATGACTAAATTCGACTATTCAAAATTCATTTATTACAATATTTTAGGAGGTACGGTATGGGTTTTTCTCATGTTACTGGCAGGTTACTTTCTAGGCCTTTTTATCCCTGAATCTGCTTCTTATATTGAATACCTTATCCTAGGCATTGTTATTATTACATGGATTCCTGTGGTCATTACTTATTTTAAAGAGAGAAAAAGGCTGCAAAAATAATTCGCTAAGACAGCTAAATAATTCGGGAAAAATCTGTAATTTTTCAGATTAGTTATTGCATTAATTTGCATATTCATGGAGCAACTAGGTTTTTGGTTTATATTCAATGTTGGGGTCATAAGTCTTTTGATTTTAGACCTTGTCGTACTCAATAGAAAGAACGAGAAAGTATCCGTTAAGTCCGCCTTGTGGTGGAGTGCCTTCTGGATCGGATTGGCTGCAGCATTCAATATTTTCATTTACTATTGGAGGGGTAAAGAACCTGCTTTACAGTTTTTGACAGGTTATCTCATTGAAGAATCCTTAAGTGTCGACAACCTTTTCGTCTTCATGTTGATTTTTAATTATTTCAAAGTTCCTTCTGAATACCAACGCAAGGTATTGTTCTGGGGAATCATGGGAGCATTGGTATTGCGTGCAGCCTTTATATTGGTAGGTGTATCATTGATCAACCATTTCCATTTTACCATTTATATTCTTGGATTGTTCCTTGTGATTACCGGAGTAAAAATGATCGTCTCACAAGACAAAGAAGTTAACCCGGAAAAAAACCCGGTCATCAACCTGGTCAATAAATTCTTAAAAGTAACAAAGACTTATGAAGGCGATCGTTTCTTTATCAGAAAAGAGGGGCTTCTGTATGCCACACCGTTATTCATTGTAGTGCTTGTCGTCGAAACAACAGATGTCATCTTCGCTGCCGATTCAATCCCTGCTATTCTTGCCGTCACCACCGATTCATTTATCGTTTATACCTCCAATGTTTTTGCTTTATTGGGCTTGAGATCCTTATACTTTGCTTTAGCGGGCTTGATGACATTGTTTCATTACATCAATTATGGATTAGCAGTCATTCTTTCTTTTATAGGAATCAAACTGCTGGTTTCTGACTTTTACCACATTGACATGAAATATGCCCTATTGTTTGTAGCTACTGTATTGATTTTATCTGTAGTGATCTCCATTTTATTCCCTAAAAAGGAAGACGTCTTATTGGACAAACAAGACTAAAACACTAGAAAAAGGAAAGCGAATCTAACGATTCGCTTTCCTTTTTCTAGTATTCTGTTACCACTCTTTCTAATATTTGCTGCAACTTCTTCGCAGCTACACGCATCTCCCCTTCGTACCGATTCATCATGATGGAAAACACCACCTTTTTGTTTTGTTGTGTTGTCATGTAACCAGAGTAACATAAAGTAGAAGTAAAGGAGCCACTTTTTAAACGGACATTATTTTCCAAAACCGTATTTTTCCCAAACCAGTAAACCGTTCCATCTTTACCTGCTGCAGGTAGTGCTTGTATAAACGATGTCTGCAATTGCTTATGATTACCCATGTATTTAAGTACTGCGGCCATCTGTTGAGGACTGATAGCATTGAGAGGACTCAGCCCACTACCGTCTAACAGTATCCAACCCAAGGTATCTATACCATTAGAGGACCAGAAACGTTTGATCTCATTGATCCCTATACCCCGATCGCCTTTCCCTTTTTTAACCAGAGCGATTTGTTGCAATAAACTCTCTGCATATAGGTTGATGCTGTAAAAATTAGTGATGCGGATTAGCTCAGACAAAGGAGGTGACCGATGCTGGAACCAATCCTGCGCGTTTAGCAATTGTTCCGATGCCGACTGCACCTTAATCTCTCCTTTGCAACTGATTCCCTTTGCTTTTAAGGCCTGTTTCAACAAATAGCCAAACCATAAAGGCGGATCAGGAATAGAGCCTTTGATTTTATATTCTCCATCACCAGGAGGAAGAGTTCCCATAATCATTCGATTGGATTGATAAGGCCCTCCGTATATGTACGCCTCATCACCGGAGCCTACTGTTCCTGTAATCACCCTATTGTCAAACCTGATTCCTTCTATTGTTGGCTCTGTTCTGAGGAATTTAACCGGAGCTCCCAATTCTTTGTTCTGTTTGAAATACAATTTCAACGTATTGTCTGAAATATTTAAACCATGAGTACCCGCACCATAATAGTTACCCAAATCAGCCCATGGCCAAAAATCAGGAATGGGATTGGCATTATATGCCATTGGATCTATTATAATGTCTCCTTTTATAAGTTTTATTCCTTTACCGATGAGAAGTTGAATCCATCTATTCAGTAAAACCTGAATGGATGAACCGGCAACCTGATCTGAACCCAGCGATGGATCACCTGATCCTATGATCACTAAATTTCCTTTAAGTACACCTATGGAGTCCACCTTTCCCGTAATATAACCACTCGTCACATAACGATAATCGTCGCCAAGCATAGCTAAAGCAGAAGCGGTAGTAACTACCTTCAGATTCGATGCAGGGACAAATGACTTTTGAGCATTATAATTGATCAACACTTCACCCGTTTCCTGATCTTGCACCCATAAGCCAATCGTTCCTCTGGAAAGCAAAGGGGTTTCTTCTAATGATTTCAACTGTGAACGTACTGAATCTGAGCTATTCCCTTGCCCAAAAGAAGCTAAAATGCAGAAAAAATGCAGAAAAAAAATAAGTCCCGCCAGTGCTGTTCTCTTTAATAGTTGACTATCCATCGGGTTGTCTACAAAAAGGTTTTGTATATTTTTCTTCAAATTATTATTAAAATAAAACATTTTTTATATTTTAGTACGAAATAAATCTTAGTCAATATATTTTATTTTTAATACCCTTGGTGCATATGGCAAAGTCTGACAAAAAAAAGAAAAAGGTTGCTTCTAAAGCCTCTAAAAGTAAGGCTTCTAAAGCACCAAAAAAATCTTCGGCAAAGAAATCTGTAGCGAAGAAGAAAACTACAGCTAAAAAGGCAGTAGCGAAGAAAAAAACAGTAGCTAAAAAGGCAGCTCCTGCCAAGAAAAAAGCTGTTGCTAAGAAAAAAGCGGCTCCTGCCAAGAAAAAGACAGCAGCTAAAAAAACGGCTCCTGCTAAAAAGAAAGCAGCAGTAAAGAAAGCAGCTCCTGCTAAAAAAACAGCTACTAAAAAAGTTGTAGCTAAACCAACTGCTAAGGCTCCTGTTAAAAAGGCAGCTCCTAAAAAGAAAAAACCGACAACGGCAAAAGAAGAAATTCAAAAACCAATGACGGATTATACTTCTTCTTCAGCATTTGAAACTCCTCATCACGACACGTACACAGCTCCTTCGCCTAAACCGAAGAAAGATGATGACGATGAAGATGATTTCTTCTCATCCGGAGATACGTCTATTGACACATCCATTTTCTAATCGAGAAAATATCAAAACAAAAAGCCCGATCAAATGATCGGGCTTTTTGTTTTAAGCAGAATAAGGCTACAAAATGACACTGCTATTATACTCTTGATCCTCTGATTACATTTAACAATATAGCTACAATAGCAATGACCAGTAGCACGTGAATGAGGCCAGTAGCACTGTACACAAAGAAACCTACTGCCCAACCAATAATTAATATAACTGCGATAAGATAAAGTAAACTGTTCATAGTGGTAGTTGTTTATAGTTTAAATTTATAGTTTAAATTTATTGTTTACATATTGAATTGTATT
>DATHPB010000010.1:0-4751 GCA_035484295.1 Cytophagaceae bacterium | reverse complement strand
AATGGCATTCATGAAAAATCGGTTTATACTTAAAATTAACTACTGGTTAGCAATGGTTAATACTTAAAACTAAGCACTTCTACGCAACAATGCTAACTAAGGTTCGCACTTATATAGAGCAGCGTATTGTGTAATATATTTTCCTATAATATCAAATTCAATGTTTATTTTACTCCCTATTTGAACATTTTTCATATTGGTATGTTCAAATGTATAAGGAATGATGGCTACAGACAAACGTCCCGGACCGGAATCTACTACCGTAAGACTGATTCCATTCAGGCAAACGGAGCCTTTGGGTACTGTAATGAAACCGCTGCCAGCATCGTATTCCACAATATATTTCCAGCTGCCATTCTGATCTATTACGGCAGTACAAACACCTGTAAGGTCCACATGTCCTTGTACCATATGACCGTCCAGTCTTCCATTAAACGGTAGACAACGTTCCAGATTTACCTCATCCCCCACCTTAATCCGGTTAAAGTTCGTTTTTTGCAGGGTCTCGTCAATTAACACCAGCTGGTGTGTCTCGTTATCAAAAGCTACAACAGTTAAACAGGCCCCATTGTGAGATACACTCTGGTCTATTTTTAATTCTTTTGAAATGGAGGAAGCCACAGTAAGAATCAGGTTACTCCTGTCGTACTTCACTTCCCTTACGATACCGATTGTCTCTACTATACCCGTAAACATACTATTTCCCCTTCCCCTTTATAATCGTAAAAATAGTATACCACATGATTTTAAAATCCATGGCCAAAGACATGTTCTCTATGTACAGGATATCGTGCTTTAGTCTTTTTACCATTTGATCTACGTTTTCTGCATAACCAAATTTGACCTGTCCTAAAGAAGTAATGCCCGGTCTTACCCGATGAAGGTGTCTATAATAAGGTGCCTTCAATACGATCTGGTCAATAAAATACTGACGCTCCGGTCTCGGTCCTACCAAACTCATGTCACCGATCAAAACATTGTAAAACTGAGGAAATTCATCCAGTCTGGATTTGCGCATGATTTTGCCCCATGGTGTAATCCTGGAATCCTTTGAAGAAGCCAAAGCCGGACCGTGTTTTTCAGAATCGGTATACATGCTTCTGAACTTATATATTCTAAAAGGAACTCCGCCTCTTCCTATTCTTTCCTGTGAAAAAAAGACCGGTCCCTTAGAGGTATATTTTGTAATAAGTGCAACTATTGCTAAAAAGGGGAAGCCTAATGTCAACACAGCAATAGAAACGCCTATATCCATTCCTCGCTTCAATGCTTTCTGCCATAAAGGAATCAGATCTTGACTAATTTCTATAAACGGTAATCCAAAAACCTGTGTCACTTTTACGGAACCCAGCAACAATTGATACACATCAGGAATGATGCTGACCTTCACGTCAAGTCCTTCCAGCCTGCTCATCAAGTCGGTCACCTTATCATGCTCGGAAGGTTCTATCGCAATGATGACATGATTGATTTTAGCGATACGGATCAGCTTGCCGATATGTGTATACAAGCCTATGTGACGCAACTTGTCTTGCCACAAAGCCTTGTTCTCATCCTTGACGTGCATGTACCCAATAAAACGTATGCCCTGATTTTTATGTTCGCTTTCTATTTCTTCATACAAGTCCTGAGCTTTCTGATCAGAACCAATCAGTACAGCTTTAAAGTAAATATGGCCTTGTGCAATAGAGATTTTAACCGAAGTAATGGCAAATGTCTTAGAGAGAAACAATGCGGTAAATTGTACCGCTGTATAATAGCTTAGTGTCTTATAGTATTCCGTGTACTTCGTTACTCCTTCGTCATCGAGCAACAATGCCAGAAAGATCAATACCACACCAATCAATACCACGGGAATGAGGCGAAACACTTCTCTGATTCTGGACTTGGAAAAAATATCATTATAAAAACCAGTGAGTCCCAATAACACTACCCAAAACAATCCGATGATTGCTGCATTCAGTAATAAAGGGATACCGATAGATTCCTGATGTTCGTTGAGCAATTCCTTGCGCTCCATATAAAAAATAATCCACGCAATGACCGAAACCAGCCAGTCAACCAAAATAAAACGTGTAAATAAAAGTCTTCTTTCCAATGGAATAAAATTAATCCGATAAATATCGAATAGATATTTTAAATTGCAACACCGCTCACCTACAAAAATACACATTTTAGAGGTAGCAGAAAACAATGAATTTAATTGACTCTTTCAGGCATCAGGGCTTACGCAAACAATTGGTTAACCTATTGATAGAGAAGGGCATTAATAATACTCACGTATTGAATGCCATCGGTCGTATCCCTAGACATGTATTTTTGGATAATGCTTTTCTTGAACATGCATACCAGGACAAAGCTTTTCCCATCGATGAAGGCCAGACGATTTCTCAACCTTATACAGTCGCTTTTCAAACATCATTACTCGATGTACAAAAAGGAGATAAAGTCTTGGAAATCGGCACGGGATCAGGCTATCAGAGTTGCGTATTGCTGGAGATGGGAGCCAAACTATACACGATTGAATACCACAACCGTTTGTTTGAAAAAGCAAAATATACGTTAGGACAAATGGGTTACAAAGCCCAGTTCTTCTGCATGGACGGCACATTAGGTTTGCCTCAGTATGCTCCTTACAACAAAATCATCGTGACTGCCGGTGCTCCCTCTATTCCGGAGACCTTGATGAAGCAACTGAAAGTCGGCGGCAACCTGGTCATTCCCGTAGGTGACAGCGCCAATCAAACCATGATCCGTATCACTCGTAAAAGTGAAAACGAATTTCAACGCGAGCAATTCGGACAGTTTCGATTTGTACCGCTGGTGGGAAAACACGGCTGGGGAAAATAATAAGTGAGTCTGCTTTCTTATTTGAGCTGTCCAAAATTTATTTCTTAGTGATCATTGATAAAAGTTAATTCGGATGATGATTGAGATAAAAAGAGTATGTAGCATGAGGGCGTTCCCTTCGGGCCGGGCTTTCGCCACTCGCTTCCCGCCGAAAAGGCGGGAGAGCTCAAACAATGGCTCAATCCCTAACGCAAACAAGTAGCACTATACCCGTATGAAAAAATCACCAGGCGATTCACTCGTCATTAAATCGGAACTTGTATTACCTAACGATACCAACACACTCAACAACCTGATGGGGGGGCGCTTGATGTATCTGATGGACGTTGTATCGGCCATCTCTGCACAGCGTCATTCGGGCACTACAGTAGTTACTGCTTCTGTAGACAATGTATCTTTTACACATCCAATCACGATCGGCAGTGTCGTTACCCTCACGTCCAAGGTAACCCGTTCTTTCAACAGTTCCATGGAAGTGCACATTGAAGTATTTGCTGAAAATATTCCGAAAGGAAAAGAGCGCATAAAAACCAATGAAGCCTTTTTTACTTTTGTTGCCGTGGATGCTGAAAACAAAACCGTAAAAGTTCCGGAACTGGTTCCAGAAACAACCGAAGATAAAATGCTGTTTGAAAGTGCACTCAAACGCAGGGAACTTAGACTGGTACTGGCCGGCAGGATGAAGCCGGAAGACGCAGAATCACTGAGGACTTTGTTTGGAAAATAAAAAATGGCTAGCTGTTAGTTTAACAGCTAGCCACCCAATAACTACTCTATATCTTACCAACCCAGGATCCAGGCAAACATCAACGGTGCTACAATCGTAGCATCGGATTCCACAATGAATTTAGGTGTATCGATATCTAATTTTCCCCAGGTGATTTTTTCATTGGGAACAGCTCCTGAATAAGAACCATAACTGGTGGTGGAGTCTGAGATCTGGCAGAAGTAGGCCCAGAACGGAATCTCTTCCATCTCCATATCCTGGTATAACATAGGCACTGTACAAATCGGGAAATCACCGGCAATACCACCGCCAATCTGGAAAAAGCCAACTCCTTTACCTGATGAATTTTTGATGTACCAATCGGCCAGCCACATCATGTATTCAATGCCTGATTTCATGGTCGATGCTTTCAACTCCTGCTTGATGCAATACGAAGCGAAAATATTTCCCATCGTAGAATCTTCCCAACCCGGAACAACGATAGGTAAGTTCTTTTCTGCTGCCGCCAGCATCCAACTGTCTTTCGGATCGATTTGGTAATACTGTTCCAACTCTTTCGACAACAACATTTGGTACATGTATTCGTGCGGGAAATAACGCTCTCCTTTTTTATCTGCATTGTTCCACACTTTGAAAATATGTTTTTGCAAACGACGAAACGCTTCTTCTTCTGGAATACAAGTATCGGTTACACGATTGAAGTGATTGTCCAGCAATTCCCTTTCCTCTTTCGGACTAAGATCCCTGTAATTGGGAACTCTTTTATAAAAATCATGAGCTACTAAATTCATGATGTCTTCTTCTAAGTTAGCACCGGTGCAAGAAATGATCTGCACTTTATCCTGGCGAATCATCTCCGCCAACGACTTACCCAATTCAGCAGTACTCATCGCACCTCCAAGGGTGATCATCATTTTGCCACCATCGGTCATTTGTGCTTCGTAACCTTTGGCTGCATCCATTAATGCGGCGGCGTTAAAATGTAAGAAATGCTTTTCAGCAAATTGAGAAATAGGACCTTTGGCCATGTTTTCGGATGTTATAGTATAAAACGATTGAATTGCTTTGCAAAGCTAGACCTATTCCTCTTTTTTACCAACATTCTTCCACATCCAAACGACATTTATTATCTTTGGTTAACATGAACGAGGATTTCTACCCTTATATTTTCTCT
>DATHPB010000009.1:0-3884 GCA_035484295.1 Cytophagaceae bacterium | reverse complement strand
CACCCCCGAGACAGGAGGGCATGTCTGCCAATTTCATCACCCTACAGTGTAGTGATATGATCAACGTCATTGATCACATTACAAATGTACGACGCGATCTTGTCAATTCAAAACAATTCATAAAATCAGGTAAATATTTGCACTATATTCAATAATAAATAGTTATTTTTACAAATAATATAATTAATCAATCTGCTCATGGCTTCGAATTATCAATATGACAAAACAGACCTGGCGATCTTAACCCATCTGCAACAAAACGCAGCCATGCCTTATACTGAAATTGCGAAACTCGTACACGTGTCTGTCGGTACGGTACACGTGCGGATGAAGAAAATGGAAGAACTTGGTGTAGTCAGAGGGTCTGAATTGAAAATCGATTATTCAAAGATAGGCTATGACGTCACGGCTTTTCTGGGTGTCTATTTACAGAAGAGTTCATTTTACGATCAGGCGTTGAAAGACTTAAAGAATATCCCGGAGGTAGTCAATGTACACTATACCACGGGTACCTACAGCATGTTTGTAAAAATCGTGTGCCGCGACACCAATCACTTGCGCGAAGTCTTGCATGATAAATTACAAAAGGTAAACGGCATAGAACGTACAGAAACCATCATCTCCCTAGAGGAATCAATCGACAGAAACATTTCATTAAAAGGATTAAAGTGAAAAAGTATTTTATAAAAAACCTGTTTTTATTATTTATCCTGCTTCCACAGCTTAGCGTCTATTGCTACGGACAATCAGTTACCGACCAGTTGACATTCACTTCAAAAAAAATTAAAAACGGGAAGTACGTGGTGGATATCATTGTCCCTCCAGGCTACGATCCGGCAAAAGCATATCCCGTTTGTTATTTCCTGGACATGCAACTGGCCGAAGAATTGATGAAACAGATTAACGATTCTCTTCAACAGGAGAAGTCCATAAGACCTTACATTTTTGTCGGTATCAAATGCCAGGAAAACGACCGCTGGTGCACCTTACAAAGGACACGAGATTTCACTCCTTCTTACTCTTCCGCGATGGATGCCACATTAAATCTAACCGATCCCGAAGATGAAATCTCAGGAGGGGCTCCAGCATTTTTGTCTTTTTTAGAAACCGAAATTATTCCAACAGTAGAGAAAAAGTACAAAGGCATTGCCAAACAAAGGACGTTATACGGCATGTCGTTATCGGGGTTATTTGCCTGCTATGTTATGCTTCAGCGTCCTCATTTATTTTACCAATACATCATAGGTGCACCGTCCTTATGGTACAACGGTGCTGAAACCCTGGAACGATTAAAGGAAGTAAAACCTGGGAAAATAAAACATCTTTGTCTTTACCTTGGCATAGGTGATTTGGATTCGCCTGTTATGTATGTGAATTTTGAACAGTTTACCGAACTCTTGCAAAAAAAAAGGGTGCCATGCACTTCAGAAGTTTACCCTGGAAAAAACCATACCGGGATCTGGCGCATACACCTTACGAATGGCATCAGTACTCTATTTCACAATCCCTGAGGGAAATGTTTAGCGTACCCAACCTAACAGCCAAGTCATCACATAATGCTTCGGCAGATTGATCATAAGAGACAACAGCATGAATCCTATAATCCAGGGTTGCACTTTTTTCAAATAATCTTCTGCATCTCTTTTCGTCAACCGTCCCAACAAGGCCACCAGCAAAGGCAATGAAAACGGTGCCAGAATACGGTAATCAAACGCATCAAACGGCTGCACTTTCCTTAATGCCACAATGCAAACCAAATAAAAGACAGCAAAGAACAATAGCATCTTCTCTTTGATGGAATGAATAAACGTTGACTTCATCTTTTTTCTATAATAAATCAATGCGACGACAACGATCAGTTGCACGAGCAATAACAAAAGATAAAGTTCATCCATTACCCCGTTAAAAAAGTATTGTCTGGCTAAAGTCAATTGATTCCAAATACCACGCACCAATAAGACCATAAATTCTTTGAACGACTCCTGATCTGGTTGCATGCGATCTCCTATGCCCGTGTAGTAGCCGGTCATCTCTTTATTCAGCAACAAGTATCCGCAAGCACATGCGCTCGCCAGAAACAGTGCACTAAAATAATAGCGGACCCTCAACCATTGTTTACGATAGACCAAGTAAATAAGCAATAGGCCAATCCCGAAAAAATAAATCAAACCGGCATATCGAAAAAGAAATAAAGCCATCAAACAACTAAACATCTGAAAAAGCACGCGAGGGTTTGAATCTTGCTCCAGGTCTTTCGTTACCACATAACACAGGCTTAAGACAAAGAACAAAAAAGGTGCTTCAGACCAACTGTATGAATAAATTTCAAGCAGTCCGTACGAACAAAAGATCAAAGCCACCAACCAGGCTTTCACTCCAAACCAGCGGTACAACAAGGCAAAAGTTAGTCCCAGGAAAATAACATTCACGAGTTTGGAAGCTACCAGCACAGACGTATGAGCCAATAGACCTACTGCCGCTATACACAAAGGATAGCCGGCCGGCCATACCGCAAAGTAAGCATTGACCTGAGGATGATCTGGACGAGGAGCGATCAACCCCTCTCCTTTCATCAAATGTTCCGCCGCCGCCAAATAATAACTAGAGTCCGGTGAAACATAGCAAGTCCTCTCGGCCATGATCCTGACGACGATGACCGCCACGATCAATGCAAACAACCACCATAACCAAAACCTTTCTTTCAGCATCACCTAAGTATTATACCATTATACCAATAAGGTCATAGAACCACTATGTAAGCATAAACATGGAACGACCTGACGTTTTTTCTCCTTAAATACGTTTAAAATTACTTCCATACCATGAAGTTCAATATTTCATGGCAAAATGAACCCTTTTTTCCCGATTTTGTTCTATTTTTGTAATTAGAATTGGTCTAAATATCAATCATGTCAGACAGTAATAAAATATTAGAGGAATTAACCCAGTCCGACTACAAGTACGGATTCGTTACCAACATCGAAAACGAATCTGCTCCTAAAGGTCTATCCGAAGATACCGTACGTTTTATCTCCGCAAAGAAAAACGAACCGGAATGGTTATTGGAGTGGAGACTGAAAGCCTTCAGGCATTGGCTCACATTGGAAACACCCACATGGGCAAATGTAACCTTCCCTTCCATCGATTATCAGGACATCATTTATTATTCGGCACCGAAACAAAAGGTGCAACTCAACAGCCTCGATGAAATCGATCCTGAACTACGTGCAACGTTTGAGAAGTTAGGCATTTCATTGGATGAACAGAAGAGACTGTCCGGTGTCGCCGTAGATGCTGTCATCGACAGTGTGTCTATCACGACAACCTTCAAGGTAAAGCTATCTGAACTGGGCATCATCTTCTGCTCGATGAGCGAAGCGGTTCAAGAGCATCCTGAACTGGTAAAAAAATATTTGGGAACCGTGGTTCCTATCACGGATAATTATTTCACGGCACTTAACTCTGCCGTATTCAGCGACGGTTCGTTTTGCTACATTCCCAAAGGCGTTCGTTGTCCGATGGAATTGTCGACTTACTTCCGCATCAATGCCGCCAATACCGGTCAATTCGAACGTACATTATTGATCGCCGATGAAGGCAGCTATGTGAGTTACCTGGAAGGATGTACGGCACCCATGCGTGATGAGAATCAATTGCATGCTGCTGTGGTGGAGTTGATCTCGATGGAAAAAGCAGAGATCAAATATTCAACCGTTCAAAACTGGTATCCCGGAGACAAAAACGGGAAAGGAGGAATCTACAATTTCGTTACCAAGCGTGGCATCTGTGCAGGCGATCATGCAAAGATTTCCTGGACTCAAGTAGAAACCGGTTCTTCCATTACCTGGAAATATCCCAGCGTTATTTTAAAAGGCGATCACTCT
>DATHPB010000008.1:0-5411 GCA_035484295.1 Cytophagaceae bacterium | reverse complement strand
AGCAATTTGGACGATTTGAAAAAGCTTGTAAAATAATAAAACCCACTCTAATAAAAAGTCAATCCTGTCTAAGCGGGATTGGCTTTTTTTATTGTCCAATTTTCAATCCCATAAAAAATCCGTAGCCTGTTGATAACAAACTACGGATCTTAAGACAAGCTATGTGTATTGCTTTGTTTTATCTGATCTGTGAGAATAAAGTAGCCACTTTATCTTGAATACCTGCATACTTAGTAGACTGCGAAGAATCAAGTACCTTAGGTAATTCTGTTGAAAATTCTTTTACCAAACCGCTTTGAGCATCTTTCTCCACTTTTGCTTTCAACCCGCTGTCTGTGCTTTTTGGATTGGATTTTTGAAACTTATTGGCAAAGTCCGTTACCAAAGGTTGCACTTTAGTCACCTGAGCTGAGGTTAGTCCCAATTTAGTCGTCAACAAATTCATGATCTGAGAACTTTTTGCGGCTACACTGTTGGTATCTTTAGTAGCAGTTGTTGTTTGAGCAAAAGAAGCAGTGCTTACAAAACAAGAAACGAAAAGAAAGGAGAATAATAAAACTACTTTTTTCATAGGAATAGAATTTAAAATACTGAATGATAAATGTGGTTCAATATAGAAAATAAATCAGAAATTCAGGGAGCCGGTACCGGTCGTTTTTGCAAAAAATTTCTACTTCCTTAGAAACAAGCAAGATCAGATTTCTTTTAGCAGTCAGGTCTTTTAGAAAAATGTTTATCCATTGATCATACCTTGCCAATCAATACTCAATGACAGATTCCAAATCATACCAATCAAATGCTTGCTCTATTTTGAATCTGAAACCTGAATTTTAGAGGACGCAGCACACAGATCGTCATAAACAAAAAACATTCCTGTTATCACGGGAATGTTTTTTGTTTTGTCAACTGCTTTGATTTTTCTATTCGTGCAAAATCAAAATAGCCTTGATCGAACGGTTCATCACTTTGTTGATCGTACTCTTGTTGAAGATACGGTACACCAAATTATGATGATGCTTTACCACGCAAAGAATATCCGTTTCATTACTCACGATAAAATTCATGATGCCTTCTACAGGGCTGTTTTCGCTGATGTATTTAAAATCAAACGTTACATTTTCAATGAGTTTTTTCAATCCTTCTTCCCCTGCTTCATTAGTTTTCCATTCCGGGCTTTCCAACACATTCAATACCGTCAATGTTTCAGACCTGAACGCCACGATCAGTTCGTTCAGTGCAATGACATCCTTAGGAGACAAATGGGAAGAGAAATCTGTAGCCAATGTGATCACAGGATTGACAGAAAATTTTGTCTCAGAAGGGATGATGAGTGTTGGTGTCTTCGTTTTTTCAACCATCACACTTACGTTGCTGCCAAACAATCCTGTGATACCGGTAGATCCAATGGTTCCCATGACAAGAAGTTCGACAGGATGTTGGTCGATGTGTTTAGAAAGCACACTGCTCACAGAACCCACTTCACAAAGTGTATGGACTTTCACGCCACTGAATTTTTCCTTACTGCTGAAGACATTCGCCCATTCAGCCAGCGCCTGTCTTTTGTTCGCATAGTAATCTTCAATATATAGCGCATTGTATGTGTTATTGAAAATTCCCTCTGTAGTGCCTATGGCATGGATGGCACATACTTCGAGGTTAAGGATTTTCGCCAATTCCATCGCGTACTCCATCGCATTACTGGCACAATTAGAAAAATCGGTAGCAACTAATATTTGTTTCATTGGATCACTTTTATAAGGTCTGTGGAATAACTGTTCTCATTTAATTTACGAAAATCCTTTCTAGAGTAGAAAGGTAACTTTCATTTTATGGCGTGAATACTAAACAAACAAATGAAGAATAACAAATAACAAGAACGACAGGGTAATGCAAACCGGTAGTGTCAGCACCCATGCTAATGCAATACTTCTCAGTGTACCTTTATTCAGGTTGCCTGCTCCTTTTGAAGCCACCATGGCGCCGGCTATACCACTTGACAATACGTGCGTAGTACTTACCGGTAATCCCAAACCAGTACTCAAGCCTATAGTTGTGGCCGCTACGATTTCTGCTGTAGCTCCTTGCGCATAGTTCAAATGTTCCTTTCCGATCTTTTCTCCTATCGTCAATACAATTCTTTTCCACCCGATCATGGTGCCTAGACCCAAAGCGATAGAAATAGCAGCAATCACCCATACCGGCGCATAGTCCGTGACTTTGCTCAGTGATGCTGACGATTCCTTCAGTTCTTTTCTATCCGATTCGGAGAGGTTCACCTCATGACCTGTTACCAATGCCTTGATGTCCTTGTTGATGGTTTGTACATGCTTCCTGAATAAAAACACGTCCGATGCCTTTTTAGAATCTTTGAGTGCAATTTCTGATTTTGTTTTTGTAACGAGCGTATCCAACGAAAGCACTGATTATTCCTGGTGCCCATCCGCTATCATTTTATGCACAGTCTGTTCTGTAGTCGTCAACGCCTTCATGATTTTTTCGTCTGAGATCTCATGATTCAATGCAAAATGCGCAGGAACGAAAACCATTAAGATCAGCATCAACAAACCTACTCCTTTTTGACCGTCGTTACTACCGTGAAAAAAACTCACCAGCGTACACGTGAGAATCAACAATCCCCTGATCAGCAAAGGAGGCTTGTCCTGCCCTTGAGGAATATGGAACAATTGTTTCGCTTTGATCACATGGCTCAAAAAATACATCAGCAAGATAGCCGCTCCAAATCCAAACAAGGGAGACATGATCAAAGACAAACCGATCTCTTCCGCCTTACCCCAATTGACACCGCTTCCGCCATAGTATAAAGTAAAACCCAGACTCGCACCGATCATAGACCCGATCAGCGTATGCGAACTGGAACATGGAATACCGAAGTACCAGGTACCTACATTCCATATGATGGATGAAATTAAAACAGCCAATACCAGACACGCTCCTATGTATACCGGCAATGCGATCAATTCATTCAGCGGTACCAGCTTCAAAATACCCATGGCCACGGCAACACCCCCGGAAAATACACCGATGAAGTTCCATACTCCCGACCAGATGACGGCCACTTTAGGCTTCAACGCATGCGTATAAATAACGGTAGCCACGGCATTGGCCGTGTCGTGAAATCCATTGACAAATTCAAAACCCAGTACAGCAATCAAACAAATAGCAAAAACAAGGAGGAGTCCACTGCTGAGATTAATTTCATGGAGTAGAGACAATAGAGTTAAGAGCATAGTGTTAACAGATAATATTTACAGTTGTAACATCGGCTCAAATAACTGCTTTAAAAAAATGATTACGAATTTAAAACGATTAACGAATTGTTATTAAAAAGAGCATGTACCTTGAAAAATATGCCATAAACATAACATGATTGTTTTCTATCTGAATCTTCATTATTCGACGCCTTTAATTATCCATTCATCGTAGACTCCCCTGCTTCCTGTTCCATAAAGTGACGACGAAGGAATTTCAACACGTCTGCTGTATTATTTTTTATCTGTCTGGTTTTTGTCCAAGGTCTATAAGAAGGTTAGACTCTATAATTGAATACATTTAACAGGGGAATTTACCCGTGTAACCTATTCCGCTAACCACTACTATAACTCTGCTTTTTCATTTATGAATATTTTAAAACCATTGCTATGGGGATGTTTGAGCATCCTTTCCATTGACAGCTTTGCTCAATGCAGTAAAGATTAACAACTATCATGGTCCGATGAATTCGACAGCACCGCCGTGAATACCAACAACTGGGTACTCGACGAAGGTGGAGGAGGTTTCGGTAATCAGGAAATTCAGTATTACAAACCGGAGAACGCAACGGTTTCGGGTGGTTTGCTGCATATAAAAATGACCAAGGAAACCGTGGTGGACGGTTCGACCACTTACAACTATACTTCTGCCAAACTTGAAACAGCCTCCAAGGTAAATTTCATGTACGGCAGAGTAGAGGCAAGAATAAAGATGCCTGATGCCATAGGCTCCTGGCCTGCTTTCTGGATGTTGGGTTCCAATATCGGCAGTGTCGGCTGGCCGCAATGCGGAGAAATAGACATCATGGAATGGGTGGGCAGAGGACCCAACGCCGCTACCGGAAGTATCTTCTTCGATGGAACCTGGCCCAACAATCACCTCAGCACACCTTATAACATCCCTTCGGGACAGTCCTTCATTACTGACTTCCATACCTTCGCCGTGGAATGGGAACCCAATGAAATCCGTTACTATTGCGACGGAAATAAATATGCTACCTATACCAACGCCGACATTGCACCTAAAAACTGGTACTTCAATCATGAGTTTTTCATCATCCTGAACTGCGCAATTGGCGGCACTGGCGGAGGGAATACCATAAGTTTCGTTGATCCTCAGAACATGGAAGTGGATTATGTACGTGTTTATTCTTTGCCTGCAACTGCTGATTCCATCCAGGTTTTGGGACCAAAATCACTGATGGCCAATAGTCAAAACGCTCTTTACACCACTGCGTATTTCCCCAACACCACTTATGACTGGACGTTGCCAAGCGGCGCTACGATTGTCGATGGTGCAGGCACCAACGCGATTCATGTCAACTTCGCCACTGAAGGCGGAAAAATAAAAGTAACCGCTTCCAATTCCTGCAGTACGTTGGCAGATTCTTTGTCACTGAGTTTACTGGCCGACAATTGTCAAATCATGTACGATAATTTTGACGACACCATCAACGTGTCTTACCAGGCCACAGGAACCTTGACAGAGGCATTCTCCAATCCTTTACAGGATGCCTTGAATCCATCGGCATATGTCGGCAAGTACGAAAGAAATACCACGCAGACCTATGACGTATTGGGAGTGAACGACATCGCACTGGAAAGCGCCTTGAATTATGAAAACGGTACCGACGTGTTTTTCATGGATATACTCACCAGCGCACCCATAGGCACTACAATCACCTTGCAACTGGAGAACAGTGCCTTGAATGCAGGTGCCTATCCCCAAGGCCGCAGGAGCAGCTACATCGGCACTGTCAGCCAACAGAATGAATGGCACACGGTACGTTTCAATTTCAGTCAAATCATCAGTACGTCAACATCCCCTGACCAGGTGGATCATGTCGCCTTGCTGTTTGATCCAGGACATAACACGGGCGATATTTATTATATAGATAATTTCAAACGATTAAAAAGTTCTGCTGGATGCGGTGCTTTAGCCACTGCTGTCACAACGGCGGCAACCAGTCAGCAATTGACCGTTTATCCCAATCCAGTCAATAGCACACTATACGTGAATGAAAAAAATACCAGTCCGTCGTTTTTGATCTACAATGGCTTCGGCGAAAAAATCATAGAGAGCAATACTTCTCCGGTAGACGTCAGTCACCTGACTAACGGCATTTATTTACTTAAAACAGA
>DATHPB010000007.1:0-6458 GCA_035484295.1 Cytophagaceae bacterium | reverse complement strand
CTAAAGGACTGACCGGAGGTACCATGCCTTTTGGAGTGACATTGGCCAATCCTAAAGTGGTATCAGCATTTGATGTACCGGACTTGCATAAAGTATTGTACCATGGACATTCCTATACTGCCAATCCATTGGCTTGTGCGGTGGCATTGGCTAGTATGAAGTTGTTGCAAGAGGCGTCATGCATCGAACAGATCGATCGTTTGTCCTTTGCACAGAAGGTATTTGCAGAACAATTACGTGAACGATATGCCTTGAAGAGGGTAGACCAACTGGGAACGCTCATTTCCCTTGAACTGAATATAGAGCCAGGCTATTTGAGCAGTATACGCGATGAACTGTACGATTTTTTTCTGCAAAACAATGTGTTGTTGCGCCCCTTGGGGAATATTATTTATATTTTACCACCTTATTGCATAGGAAAGGAGGATCTTGAACGTATCCACAAATTAATTTTTGACCTGTTGGAAACTAAAGGATTTTCTGTCCAACCTATCGCATAGAATAGCGTAGTCATAATGTTGATCAATCCAGCGTATTTTGTCATGCAGCGAATTATTCTTTTAGTCATATGCAGCCTTTGTTTAACTTTCCCTTCTGCAGGACAAGTGCTGTATAAAACTATTGACTTTAAAATTGGTACACCTTACCTGGAACCTGATGGTAGAGACCTGACATTAAAAATCAACGACAATGAATTCATCAGCTTGGCGAAAAGCAAAGGTGGCATTTTCGGCGAATCTGTTTATCAGCTCGAAAAATACAACAGAGAGATGGAAGTCTTGTTCAGTGTACCCCTGAAGTTTGCACTGGAAGAAGATTTCTTCAAATTGTTTTTAGCGGGTGATCGTTTCTGGTTGTTTTCTGTGGTTCATAATACAAGAACATTCACGACGCAATGTAAAGTATATGAATACAGTGTGACAGACGGTACATTGCTTGGTGACAAAATATTAAACGAGTCGAAAGTCAATCCCTGGTCGAAAGAAATGAGTAAAGCAAGTGTGGAAGAATCTTTTCAGTCGGCGATTAATTCCTGTCAACCGCGTGATTTTGTAACGCCGTTGGAATACAATTACCAGGTTCAATTCTCTCCCGACAATAGAAAATTCATTGTTTATATTTACGACTACTCTCAAAAATATTTGGTGGCCCAGGCGGCTGTGTACGATACCAAGCTGGAACTGCTGTTCAAAGGAATTGTACCTATCGATAATAATTTTGTCAACTACGGTTTGTACATCAACAATAGAGCCGAGCTGTTTATCCTCAATGCTGACCGCATGGGGCGTATCGCATTGATTCGATACAACATGGAGACAAAGGATAACGTGTTTCTGGATATAGCTTCGTCTGCGAGCAAACGCTATAATTTCAAATTGAAGTTTTTAAACGACGACGAAGTGTACGTGGTGAATTTGTCCTCCAAGTCCAATAAACTGGCCGGTTTCATGTACAGCAAGTTTAATTTTAAGGAAAAAGCGATCGACAAAATCAACCATCAGGAATTATCGGAAGGTATTGTACAAACTTCAAAGGCATTGCGTACTAACAACAAGGAATACGATGCAGAAGACGATTGGCTTAATTATAACATATCGGATGTGTACCTGAATGAATTCGAAAAGATTATTGTCGTGCTGGAAAAACAACAAATCATTAGCACGATGTTTAACTACCAACCGGGTAGTGTTAATAACATTGACAATTGGTACGAGAAAACAGGAAGGGTAAATACAGGTCCCGTCATTTTATATGCGTTCAATAATGAAGACGTATTGTTGTGGGAAACCTATCACCTGAAAGACCAGAGCAATGACATTACCGCCGGTATGCTGTCGGCTTCTCACGCCATGACCATCACGGCAGATGGTAAGATTCTGATGACCTATGCTTCTTCATCTAATGCCTCAGGGCAGTATAATGAAATCAATTATTTGCTGTTTGAAGAATCTTCCGGGTCTAAAATAAAAAATATAAAACTAGACAATAAGGAGAGCCTAAGTGTACTGAAAGATTACACCGTCTGGTTTGACAACGCTGTTATTATGGCTGCCAGAAAAGGTTTGTTTGGGAAAAAAAGTAACATGATACGCTATAACTATAATGTAGAATAAAAAGAAAGAGAGGTTTTTTACCTCTCTTTCTTTTTTATTACCATTTAATGGTAGTTTTATTTAAGAAGGCATCAATTCCCCTTTTACAATCTTCAGAACTCCTTGCTTGTGCATTCATCTCTGCGGCGTACTTGAGACTTTCTGACAAGGTCATGTTTTGTATATCAGCCATTAGTTTTTTTGTCATGGCAATGGATTGTGCAGAGTTGTGCGTGCAAATTTCCTGGGCGAAGTCATACACGGTTTTTTCCAATGCATTTTCATCGTCCACGATTTGATGAATCAGTCCGTATGTTAATGCCTGTTGAGAATGAATAACATTGCCTGTCAGCAATAATTCTTTCGCACGTGCTTCCCCGATTTTTCTCACGAGAAAACTCATGACAATAGCAGGAATAAAACCTATGCGTGTTTCCGTGTAGCCAAAATTGGCATCGGGAATACTGAATGCAAAATCACATACCGTGACGAGCCCACAGCCTCCGGCAATGGCATGTCCATTGACCTGTGCAATGACTATTTTAGAGAGTTGGTAAATTATCTTATACAACTCCATCAATTGACGCGAGTCTTTTAAATTGTCTTCGTAGGAATTATTCTGGAGTTGTTTGAGGTATTCAAGATCTGCTCCGGCACAAAACGTATTGCCCTGTCCGGTAAGTACGATGATCTTTACTTCCGAATTTTCTTCTGCTGCTTTGAATGCTTGTATCAGTTCTAATACGACTTTATCATTGAGTGCATTTCTTTTTTCCGGTCTGTTGATACTGATGTAGGCTAAGCGATCTTTTATTTCTGTCTTTATCCACTTCATAAGGCTAATGTATTCATGTAAAAAGATTTCTTCCCCTGTAAGGGGAAAAATCTTTCACCTTGTCTCAAGGTATTCTTCGTAGGATGAATGTACGAAGATTTGGTTGTATAATCCAGAATCACGGCAGTACATTTTTTCGTTAATTTTTCATTAAAAGATAACGAATGAGGTTTCTTGAATACGATCATTATACCGGTATCACCTTGTTGAAGAATACAAGAAGAAGTTTCAGGAAGAGTCAACCTATGGCTGCGTTGAATGAAATGATCGGTAAGGAATAATTCTGTACCGTTGTTTGAACGGTTTTTAATATGATGTTGAAGGATCAATGCTTCGTGACCGTGAGATAACACGTATTGCCTGGTTTCTTTTTTTCCGCTGATGAATAAAGAAGGATGATTGAACCTGTCAATCATCCTGTAATGAAGAGATGCTGAAAACACTATGGATCCTGATAAAACAACCCACAGGCAATGTATCTTTTTTAAAAGGATCATCAGGAGAATTGCGATAAAAAGAAAGTAAAGAATGTATGCTTCCAAAGCAGATAATGAAATATGATGGATCGTGTGCCATGGCAGATGATCGATGAATTGAAGAATACAGAATAAAAAATCAGTGAATATTTCTATTAGGTAAACAGTAAATGTGCCGACATATGGAATGTAACATACAAGCAGCAATAAGACGGATAGAAATAGCAATAATGTAGAGAGCGGTACGATGAGGAGATTGGCCAATAAAAAGTAGACTGGAAATTGATGAAACAAATGTATAGAGTAAGGAAACGTAGCCAGCTGTGCCGCCGTACTGATGAGGCTTGCACCTACAATATAGTCTTTGATTTTGTTGCTTTTTTCAAAGGAGAAAGTAGAAGATACTAAAATTCCCGCGACGGCCAAAAAAGATAAAATGAAGCCTGCATCCGCTAAATAGTAAGGATTGTACAAGAGCATGAGACAGGCTGAGGCGAATAGGCTGTTGATATTCCTGTTTTCCCGTTGCACTAAGTTTCCGATTAAGAGCATTGAAATCATGATCGCTGCACGGCAAGCAGAAGCTTGAAGGCCAGTAATGAAAATGTAAAACCAGATCAATAATAAAACGAACAGATTGAAAAAAAATCCATGTGATTTTATCTTAAATAAACCGGCGATGAAAGCGATGCATTGAAAAATCAGTACCACATGCATACCAGATACTGCGAGGATATGAATGGTACCACTGTTTGTAAAAAGTTGTTTGTCTTCATAAGTCAGGTCAGACCGTATACCGATCAATAAACCAGTGACCAGCGCATAGGCTTTGGCGTGCCGGATATGCGTCTTCAAAAGGTTTTTAAAAAATTGTTGCGCCTGGATGGCACATTGTTTAGGAGAGAAAACTAACCGGGTATTATTGGGGGGGAAGAGAAATTCTTTTTTGCTGTAAAGTGTATAGTGAATATTCTGGTAGGCTAGAAAAGCGGTATAGTTGAAATCATAAGGAGTGTCTGGCAGATCCACTGGTGTTGGCGTACCACGGATCAATAAGCAATCGTTTAAGCCAACTGTTTTCTCCTGTATGAAGGCCTTTGTTACTTTTACTTTTGCATTACACGATATCCAGTGATTGTGAATGCGTACTTCCCTGACACGAAAAACGAAATGAGTCAAGTTGTTTTTGAGTTCAGGTTCTGTGATGACTTGTCCTATAACTGCGTTTACCTTAGTTGCATCGATATGAGTCAGGTGATTGTCCTGACAGCGTTCGTCGTACATCAGGAAATGTAGGAATCCTAAGATGACAAAGAGTAAAAGGATAAAAACACCACTGATTGCTGACCGGTACGAGCAATAGTAAAACAACAGCATTGCTGTGATCAAAGCAAGTGAAAGTGTGGCAACTAAAAGATACCAATGGTTGGAAGGAGAAATGAAAAATTCAGGTAAGTCAATAAAGGCGTAAGCCAGGGCAGTGCCGATGATGAATGAAGAACCTACCTGAACAAAAGGATATTTTGTCCAGAAAAAAAATCGCATAAGAAATAATTAAAAATAGAAGAGTTCTAAAATTGAAAAAAATAAAAAGTATTTAATTTACTTAATCACTAATAATTTCCACGTTGATACATTGCTGTCGCCTGCAATAAACTTGATGATATACAGTCCATCTGCCCATCCCTTGACATCAATGATGTCGTTGTAGCTTGTCATTTCTGCGTTTTCCTGGTCAAAGATTTTTTTCCCTAGACGATCAAAAATCAATATGTGTACTTTGGTTGGACTTTTAAAGGTTGTACTCAAGGCAACAACCTCTTTTGCGGGGTTGGGATATATATACAGCGATGTGGTATCTGTAGTAGGTACTACAGAAATGTAATAATCTTTTGTTTTGGTGTCGGAACCAAGTGTCGCAGATGAAACGGTTAGACTGGCAGTTTTTAGACCTTGTGAAGTATAGTAGACACTGTGCGGACCGATACCTGTTGCTGTTGAAGGGACAGCGTCTGTGCCAAAATCCCAACTGTAAGAATCAATCGAGCCGGTAGATGAATTGAAAAAAGAAAGGGTTTCGTTGACATGTACTCCTGTTGTCTTGGAAGCAAAGAAATCGGCGTAAGGAGCAGTTGTTACGACGTGAATGATTATCGTTTTAGAATCTGTTCCATAGGTACCTGTTGTCGTCAGTGTAACGGTCTTGTCACCCGATGTTGAGTAGTAGATCGTCTGCGGACCTGCACCTGTCGCACTGGAAGAAGGAACCGCACCACTATCAAAACTCCAGGTATAGGTATTGATGTTGCCGGTTGAATGATCAGTGAGGGTGATGGCTTGCCCTAAAAGTACATTGTATTGCTGAGTGGTTGTAAAATTGGCATGAGGAACATAACACGTGTTGCAGCATCCCAGTGAATTTTGTATGGCGATCCTTCTAGAACTGGTTGTCATGGCGCCCTGCATACGGCTCTTTTGATCGTTGGTGAACAAATTCATGCAAGCATCGTCGGAATAATCCAGGTAGTTTTGGATCATGCGAGGAAAACCGCATTGTAGGGGCATGGGACAACCCTGGGTATGATCAGAATAATAAGTACCGCTGCATGGATTGGTGTCTGCGCAAAAGTCATCGCCGGAACAATCTGACTGATCTCCCCAAATATGGTACAGGTTGAGCCAGTGTCCGATTTCATGCGTGGCAGTGCGGCCAAGGTTGTAACGAGAACTGTTGGTATTGCCGAAGGCTGTATAATCAATGACTACACCGTCTGAAGTTACCGGCATAGTACCTGGAAATTCTGCGTAACCGAGTATTCCGCCTGCCAGGTCACAAACCCATATATTGAGGTATTGATCGCTGGGCCAATACGATTTGTTTTTTATGGTGGTATCATCTACTGAACCTGCAGTGAGGTCGACATTGTAAGAGGCTTGCGAATTATAAATTCTGTTGATGCCGGTTGTGGGATCTCCATTAGGATCTCTAACGGCCAGACAAAATTCAATTTGTACATCGGCTGCTATAGATTTGAACATGGCAGGGGTGTTGGA
>DATHPB010000006.1:0-3393 GCA_035484295.1 Cytophagaceae bacterium | reverse complement strand
TAATCATTTATTTATTGGCGTAAACAAAAGACGCTTTCAAATCTCCTACCAATACATCGAAATCACCGTCTTCGGTAATCCATTGCAAATCGTTGTTGACAAATGCGAGGTCTCGCTTGGTAATCTTGAAAGTCAGAGATTCTTCTTCACCCGGTTTTAAATCTATCTTTTCAAAACGCTTCAATCGCTTCACAGAAGGTGTAATACTGGCATACAGATCTTTGGTGTATACCTGCACCACTTCTTTACCAGCTTTAGAGCCTGTATTCGTTACTTTCACAGAGATCGTAAGAGTATCGTTTCCTGTCAGTTTAGAACTGCTGATGCTTAAATCAGAATACTTAAACGTTGTATAACTCAATCCTTGTCCAAAGGTGTACTGAGAGTTAACGGCAGTGAAATGATAATCGATATCTTTTTCTTCAGAAAATTTATGATCGTATGTATACAATGAACCGGTATGTCTCGGATAGGTAAACGGTAATTTACCACTCGGATTCACATCGCCATACAGAATATCTGCTATTGCCCTGCCACCTTCGTCTCCAGGTAAGTAGGCCATCAATACACCCGATGCGTAGTCTTCAATGTCAGAAATGATAAGCGGTCTGTTGAACGACAAGACAAATACTAATGGTTTTCCTGATTTGGCCAAGGTCTTCACTAGCTCTTTTTGTGCTTGTTTCAAATTCAGGTCTTGTATGTCACCCGGTTTCTCTACAGATTGTTCCTCTGCCAGGCATACCACGATATAATCTGCGCCAGCCGCTGCAGACAAGGCCCTTGACGTATTGATGTCTTTATCAATCGATGTTCCTTCCAAATAAGAGACTTTTCCTTTGCCTAATTTATCTTGCAAGGCTTGAAGAATGGTTTTCTTTCCTGCGGTATGAAAAGAGGTATCGGAACCTTGCCACGTATGCGTCCAGCCGCCGTTCAATGTATTCAGCGAGTTGGCTCCAGGTCCAATGACTAATATTTTTTTATCGGTAGAAAAAGGTAATAGGCTGTTGGTGTTCTTCAACAAAGTAATGGCTTCGGACGCCGCATCGTAACTGGCTTGTGCAAATTCATCCGAGCCGAATTTAGGATAACGTTCTTTTGGATAAAACGGATGTTCGAATAGGCCCAGTTTAATTTTAACTCGCAGGATTCTCCTCACTGCATCATCTATACGTTCCATGGGAACCTGTTTTTCGTTGACCAGTTCGATCAGGTAATCTGCAAACTTGTAATTGAAGGGCACCATACTCATGTCTATACCCGCCATGACGGCGATCTTAACGGCTTCTTTTTCTGTTGCCGCCACTTTATGAATGGTATGCAACATGACAATGTCTTCCCAATCTGTCACGGCGAAACCTTTGTACCCCAATTCTCCTTTCAACACTTCAGTAAGCAAATGGTAATTGGCATGCACCGGTGTTCCATTGATTTCGGAAGAGTTGATCATCAATGTCATTGCTCCTTGTTTGATGGCATGCTCAAATGGCACCAAGTAATATTCTCTCAACAGACGTTCGGGCATAAGGATAGGCGTGCGGTCTTTTCCGTTAAAGGGGAAGCTATACCCAACAAAATGCTTCATACAAGCGGCTACTTTCTCCGGATCAGAAATGCTATCACCTTCATATCCCCTGATCATTGCAACTCCCATTTGAGTCGTGAGGTAAGGATCTTCACCAAATGTTTCAAAAAAACGAGACCATAAAGGTTGGCGTCCTAAATCCAATACAGGAGAAAAATTCCATGGCGTAGCAGATGCCCTGACCTCGTAGGCTGTAATGGAACCAGCCTTCTCTGCATAAGCCGGCTGCCAGGTCGCAGCCAATGCTAACTCTTGTGGAAACAGCGTAGCACCTACGGTATAGTTCGCACCGTGTATGGCATCGATGCCGTAGAGCACAGGAATCTTTAATTTTGTTTTTGTCGTGGCTTCTGTCTGTATAGCTCCGATCACTTCATACCATTTGTCTCTTGTCAGTGTACTTTGTACAACATTCAATATAGAACCTACTTTGTATTTCTGTATGGCGACCTCCAGTTTTTTAGGATCCAATAATGTTTCTGAAGCACCTGAACTGTCTTTAGCCAACACACTCAGCGTAATCTGCGTCATCTGTCCCACTTTCTCCTCTACCGACATCCTAGCAATCAAATCGTCAATTCTCTTTTCAGTAGCAGGATCCAAGCCTTCTAAAATTGTTTTCTCCTTTGCAGGCTGACACGATTGAAACAAAAATACTCCCAATGTAAAAAGCAAAATCAATTTTCTCATGCAGTTAACGATTAAGTGTTCAATTTTTCAGGTGAATTATATCCTCTGCTGCTTAAAGCAAAGGAACAATTATATCAATACCAATCGGCAAAAACATATAAGCAGCGGCAATCAGTCATGCAACATCATAAAAAAATGTGATATAATAAACTCTTTTTTTTCAACACTGAATAGATCATAAAACACGATTGCGTTTAGGTACAGACAGTTTTCATTTGCTATCGGCAATACATTCATCACTTACCGGAGGAACATCTGCATTCCTTGTTCTTTCCTTCCGTAGACATTACAATTTATCAATTGATTATGTTTCTTCTAGGGAGAATCAACCGTATAAACTTTTTTTTGCAACACAGATATAATATTACGTTTAAATAGCTAATTCAAGTATTTGATTTTTTTCTGATTATATTCGTTCACCTATGAATTCAAGATTGTCCGGTATCTTCCGCAAGCAACCTGTCTCTGCAAAAAAAGTCAGTGGCCTGCAATCTGTATTGACGAGATGGGACATCACGGCCTTGGGTATTGCCGCAATCATTGGCGCAGGAATATTTGCCACCATAGGCAAAGCAGCTTCCGAAGGAGGACCTGCTGTTGTCTTCTTATTCATCTTTACCGCCATAGCCTGCTTACTATCCGCCTTGTGTTACGCGGAATTCGCTTCTGCCATTCCCAATTCAGGAAGCGCCTATACGTACGCATACGCCAGCATGGGCGAATTGATTGCATGGATCATAGGCTGGGACTTGGTCATGGAATATGCCATTGGGAATGTTGCCGTAGCCATCTCATGGAGTGAATACTTTACTACTTTTCTTTCAGGATTTCACATTCATATTCCAGCCTGGTTAACGATGGATTACTACACGGCATACCAGGCTTCTAAAAAGGGAATGCCGGATGCCTTCCTGAAAGAAGCATGGACAAATGCACCTCAATGGGGACATTTCAAATTGATCTTCGACTTACCGGCTCTTCTCATTACAGCCCTTATCACTTATATCACTTACATAGGCATACAGGAAAGCAAACGAACCAGCAATGGTTTAGTGATCTTTAAACTGGTTGTATTAAGTGTGATTATCATCATTGGCTTTGCTTATGTGCAACCG
>DATHPB010000005.1:0-8013 GCA_035484295.1 Cytophagaceae bacterium | reverse complement strand
CTCTACATGTTTGATGTCGGGTAATTGGACGATGGTAATGCCGTATTTTTGCTGCTCATCGGGTGAAGGTAATACTCCTTCGTCGGCAGGTACATCGCTGGAGCGTAACGAATAAATTCTTGGTTGGCTGACTCTTGGAATAGGCATGCGCCGGTTGTCCAGGGTGATCGCTTTTACTACTTTTTGTGGATACTCGGTGGCAAACAGCATTGTTATGTCTCCACCATTGGAATGTCCAATGATCATGATGTGGCGATCGTCTATATTGGGATTCCGTATTTTCAATTCTTTCAACACAAAAAACATATTTTCTACACCACGTTCCCAATTGGCTCCACGCGTTTCTCTTAGATTACCCGTCATCGGCAATGGGTCATCTGTAGGTAATTCGTGTTGAACACTCGCTACCATGTAACCCTTTGCAGCTAGAAAAGCATTGAGGTAAGAGTAACTCAAGTAGGCATCGCCTTTGTTTTCTCCGTAACCGTGATTGAAAATAATCAATTTCTGTTTGAGTTCTGCACTGTCGGGAAGGTACAAAGCTACAGGTACTGCTCTGTTTCGCGCGTAGTCGTAAAGGGATAGGCTATCTAACAAAATCGAGATGGAATGAAGACTGTCCAATTGTACAGTGAGCGGTCGTGTTGTTTTTTTCTCCATTGTGGTCATTAAGCTGTTGGTAGTACAGCTGAAGATGCTCAAACAAAGAAATAAACTGTAAACGCAGAATAAAGACTTCATTGAAAAGTAAAGAGTAAAGGATTGAAACAGTTATTGCCTGTATCTAAGATACATTAAAAATGTTATTGCCGGACTATTTTATTCACTTCATAGAAATGTCTTTACATATCGCTTTGAACACATAAAGATGGTAACGAAGGTTAGTTAATTTTTTCCAGTTGACTTCGGTTGCTTGGTTCAACGGTGGACAACTGGACATAAAAAAAGGAGGTTGTGTACCTCCTTTTTTTTATGAATAAGAAACTATTAATTGTGGTTCCCTCCGCTGTAATCTGTCGGATCGTAGTTTGGATCGCTGTTGCCTGTGCTTGGTTTTCCACCGTTTTGTTTTCTGGCATCATGTTTCGCTTGTTGTTCTGCCTTTAGTTGCGTCCAGGTTTGTTGTTGAGCGGGTGTTAGCAGTGAACCGATGGCATTGTCGTAATTTGCTCTTTCTTGTTTCACATCATCACCCAAACCTTTTTGTCCGCTCGCTTTTTGAGACTTTAAGCCCTGCATTTTATTGATGTGTGCTAATGTGATATTGTACATTTGTGATGCCTGATCTTGAGAAAGGCCTAACTTTTTCTGAAGATGGGCGGTAGCCCGTTGCGCTTTTTGTTCCGGTGTGGCACTCTGACCTTGATTGTTACTTCCCTGTTGCGCAAAACTTTGTCCAGCGAATGAAATGAAACAAACGAGGAGTGCGAAAATCATTTTTGTTGTTTTCATGTGAAATAAATTTAGGCTGTGGATCTTGTTTAATCAAACTGCAGATATAATCTGTAACAAATCTGAAGCCAGGGCATGAAGAGTCTCCATTTTTAAGAAGCGATCATCCTTAAGGTAATGTTTATCGGAGTTTGTTTAGGAACCGCATCCTTCACAAAAATATTGGATAGAGCCATAGGGTTTAGTACCGTTCAAGATCATCTGCATGTTATGGATCTTATCTTTCAATTCCAGCTTTTCGCTGAAGTCGGTGGTTTTAGCTACTGCTTCGTTGAGCTTATCCAGTTCAGTCTGAACGTGTTCTTTTTCTGATGTAGAGAGTTCTGCCATGTGATTTATTGGTTTGTTTTGCTTCAGACAATTTAACAAAGAGTTGTTACAAATGATTCTGTGTGGAGAAAAAAAGAATTGACGATGAATGAAACAAATGAGCGATATTCATGTGATTTTTGAATGCATGTGGAAAAAAAGGAACAGTTTAATGTTAAACTGTTCCTTCCACTTTTTATAATCAGGAATGTAGACTTATTGAGGAACCGCTATATTCTGTGTGTTGGATGCTTGTCCCAAAGCGGTATAAATGGTTTTACCTGTGCTTTCATTGACGTACTTAGAACTATTTGCTGCCGTGGCAGAAGACGGGTAAACTACAATGTACACGACTTGTCCTTGCAGTATGCCTGCCGCTTCCAATACACTCCCTGATAAATTTGTTGTGAGGGAAGTAGCCGTTGGTAGAACACTGGCTGTAGTCATCCCCATATAATTAGTAGAACTTACCCCACTGTCTGTGCTGTAATAAATAAAGAAGTTACGCGCTTCCGGTTGTGATTGTCCTGTGATTGTCATGATTACGCCAACAAGTCGATCACGTGTAGAGGTAGAATTCATAGTATCTAAAGTGATACTGGATGTGAAATTAGGAACTTGACTAAGCGATGTGCCGTTGATGAAACTGTTTCCACCACCGACAAAACTGTATCCATTAGTAGTAGTTGTACCGTAACCTTGTTTGGAATAAGTAATGGTATAAATGCCAGTGCTCTCGTTGAGAGTCCATGCTCCGGAAGCGTTGGTTGTGGTAGAATCACCTTTGTTTGTTTTTACGGTAACTCCGCTCAGGTCTGCTGCTATTGTTCCATTGGCAGTGGTCAAAGATACGATCCCATTGATGGAACCTGATAAGGCTGGTCCCGAAGGTCCCGGATCTCCTTGTTTTGATTTACAATTGAACAGAGATACGGCCATTATAAATAGCAATAGATAATGTAGCGTTTTCATGAAGTTGGGTTTCATTGATCATTCAGTTTAGTTGAGAATATGATATAATTTGTTAATAAAAACTGTAGTGATACTGAAGTTGGGTGTTTAAAAAAAGATGAGTAGGTCTTGATATTGATAAAGGGATCGGATTTAAAGCCGTGTACACTTGCATTGGTACTTTTCTGGATATACGATCTCTGAATTCATTAAGATTATTGAGATATACTTACAATGATGAAAAATAACTAAACCCAAGAACTGGACTATAAAGAATAAACCCTTGCAATCAATATACTGCAAGGGTTTCTGTTTTAAAACGTGCACCCGAAGAGATTCGAACTCCCAACCAACAGAACCGGAATCTGTCATTCTATCCAATTGAACTACGGGTGCAGTGGTGACAAAGCTATGAAAAATTACGATCAATAGAATAAACGAGCCAGAAGGACCAGATTCGTTTCCCTCTTTTTTTTCTAGGGATTCTAGTCCACGGGTCTATTGAAATCCATTATATGTACCTGATTTAACTGGATAAAAGACGGATTTTTATCAAAATTATTGCCATATTTGTAACCTCAATTGTTCCTATACAACTAAAATTAATTATAAACACAATGGCAAATTATTTCAATACACTTTCACTGAGAGAAAAATTAGATCAACTGGGTGTTTGCGAATTCATGGACAGCAGCGAATTTGCTGATGGTGTGAAAGCATTAAAAGGCAAAAAAATCGTCATCGTTGGTTGCGGTGCGCAAGGCTTGAACCAAGGCTTGAACATGAGAGATTCTGGTCTTGACATTTCTTATACGTTGAGAAAAGAAGCAATCGCTGAAAAAAGACAATCATGGAAGAATGCAACAGACAATAAATTCAACGTGGGATCTTACGAAGAATTGATTCCGTCTGCTGACCTGGTCATCAACCTTACTCCTGATAAGCAACATACAGCAGTGGTTACAGCAGTAATGCCATTGATGAAAAAAGGTGCTACTCTTTCTTATTCCCATGGCTTCAACATCGTGGAAGAAGGTATGCAAATCCGTAAAGACATCACTGTGATCATGGTAGCTCCTAAATCTCCTGGTTCTGAAGTAAGGGAAGAATATAAAAGAGGTTTCGGCGTACCGACATTGATTGCTGTACACCCTGAAAACGATCCGGAAGGAAAAGGATGGGATTATGCGAAAGCATACTGCGTTGGTACTGGCGGAGACAGAGCAGGGGTGTTGAAATCATCTTTTGTCGCTGAAGTGAAATCAGATTTGATGGGTGAGCAAACAATCCTTTGCGGCTTGTTGCAAACCGGTTCTATCTTGTGTTTCGACAAAATGATAGAGAAAGGAATCGATAAAGGATACGCTTCCAAATTGATCCAATACGGATGGGAAGTGATCACTGAATCATTGAAACAGGGTGGTATTACCGCTATGATGGATCGCTTGTCAAATCCTGCGAAAATCAAGGCGTTTACGATCTCGGAGGAATTGAAAAAGATAATGCGTCCTTTGTTCCGCAAGCACCAAGATGATATCATCAGTGGTGAGTTTTCTCGCGTGATGATGGAAGACTGGGCAAACGGTGACAAAAACTTATTGGCATGGAGAGCGGCAACAGGTGAAACAGCCTTTGAAAAAACTCCTGCCGGTGATATGAAAATCGCAGAACAGGAATATTATGACAATGGATTGTTGATGGTAGCCATGGTAAGAGCGGGTGTAGAACTAGCTTTCGAAACGATGACGGAATCGGGTATCGTTGAAGAGTCTGCTTATTATGAATCTTTGCATGAAACTCCATTGATTGCTAATACAATCGCTCGTAAAAAATTGTTTGAAATGAACCGTGTCATTTCTGATACAGCTGAATACGGTTGCTATTTGTTCGACCATGCCTGCAAACCTTTATTGGCTGACTTCATGAAGAAAGTGGATACAGACATTATCGGTAAAAACTTCAATACCGGCAAAGACAATGGTGTTGACAACGTAACGTTGATTAAAGTAAATGAGGTGTTGCGTTACCACCCGATCGAAATTGTAGGAGAAGAGTTGCGTGCGGCAATGACTTCTATGAAGCAGATCAGCACACAAGCGTCTTAATTCAATACTTTATGTCAAGGATAAAAAAGAGCCTGATTTTTTCAGGCTCTTTTTTATTGTGTTTACAATGAGTTGATCACATGGTAACGCCTGTTTTATGTGATTTTTCGTATCTTTAATCCGCATTAACCTTAAGTACTATGAACAAGCATTTAAACCTGTTAAGTGGAAACAAAAGCTGGGCATCTTCCAAAGTGAAAGAAGATCCGGAATTCTTTTTACGTTTGAAAGCACAACAACGGCCGGAATACCTGTGGATTGGATGTTCGGATAGTCGTGTTCCTGCAAATGAAGTAACAGGTACTCAACCGGGTGATATTTTTGTACACCGTAACATCGCTAATCTTGTTATACATACAGATATGAATTTGTTGAGTGTGTTGGATTATGCGGTAACGGTACTGCATGTCAAGCACATCATTGTATGCGGACACTACGGATGCGGAGGTGTGCGTGCAGCAATGGACAGTACGTCTTATGGATTTGTGGACAGCTGGTTGCGCAACATAAAGGACGTATATAACAAACACATCAAACAACTGGAGGCGATCGAAGACATGGAAAAGCGCTGTGACCTTCTGGTGGAGCTGACTGTCGTTGAACAAGTGAGAAACCTGGCCAAAACAAAAATTGTACAACGTGCCTGGAAAGATAAGGAGCTGCAAATCCACGGTTGGGTCTATGGTTTGGAAGATGGAATCATCAAGGATTTGAATGTGGTGTTTGAAGAGGTAGAGAACATAGAGAGAATTTATCGATACGATAATTTATAAACTAGTGGTTAGTTAGTCATGAGTCATAAGAAATAAAAAAGGGAACAGTTTGATGTTCCCTTTTTTTGTTGCTAGTCTGTCAATTTAATTACTTTCATGTTTTTCACAAGCGTAATACTTTTAAACCAGCAATTTATTCAAGGCCTCCATCACTTTATCGTAATTGGGCTCTTGTCCGATTTCAGGTACAAGTTCTGTGTAACGAATGACATTGTTGCTATCCACCACAAATACAGCACGGGAAGACAAGCCTGTCATCGGACCCTCAATGATCTCTGTATTGTATTTTTTAGAAAACTCATTGTGGCGAAAATCAGATGCGCTCACTATGTTTTTAATACCTTCGGTTTCACAAAAACGTCTCATAGCAAAAGGCAAGTCTTTTGAAATGACTATACCCGTGACATTCGTTTTATCAGCTAACTTCTGATTGAATTGTCTGGTTTCTATGGCGCAGGTGCCCGTATCTAAGCTGGGTACGGCAATGATGACTTTTACCTTACTACCTTCGTTGTAAAGTGAAGATTCACTTAAATCTGTTCTTACAAATTTAAAATCGGGTGCGGTATTGCCTGCTGCTGGTAAATCTCCCTTGATGTGTGTAACGTTTCCTTTTAAAGTAACTTGAGCCATGATCTTTATTTATTTAAATATTGAGGTATTAGACAGGAATGGATTCTTCGTGACTGCCTGATCTTCCGATATAGGTCACTCGTTTGTTATTGCCGTTAAGTGTCGCTTCATAAAAATGAACACCTGCTTGAGCAATGGCTTGCATGAATTGATGATAATTACTTTGTCCCGCAATGTTTGCATGAATCGCAGCAACCACAGCGTCTTTGTCAAATTCTTTTGCAATGGATCTTGCCTCCTGCCCCGGATGTTTTACTATCGTTTGTCCTTCGGCTAAGCGGTAACAAATGATATCGGTTGCAGCGTCAACAGTATAGGATACTATTCCAAGGCTAATGTATATTTTTACCAGTTCAGGATAACTGGTGGCGGATTTAGCAGCGGATTCCAGTTGAGTTAATGTAAGCATGTGAAAATTATTTAGGATTGAATTTCTTGGACACGTTTTTTGAATACTGTGGGATGGTAAATATTGACGAAGGTTTCTTTGCTACCGCCTGTACCGGTGAATTCCAATGCTCCGTAACCCAGTAGGCGTCCCAGTACACTTTGTCTGACATTCACAGTTTCTATTTTACTGATATTCATTTCTACGATTTTTCTGGAGATCAAACCTGTCTTGATAATGATGCGTTTGTTGGTCACTGCAAACTGATCAGTGGCCCGTTGAATCATAGGAATGAGGAACAAGGAAAAGAGAGAACGCAAACTTAAAAAGATGATCCAATGGTAAGTGGTTTGGTACAATACCTTTTCATCTGCGATGAGATTTTTTTCTACGTAACCCATTTCGATTTTCATTTTTGTGTCAACTAAAATACTTATTTATTGAGAAGAAAAGAAAGATCGTAGGTTAACTGCAAAAAAATCCCGGACTTCTTCTGCATCGAAGAAATCCGGGATTCAGGTGCATTGAGTAGATTAGATGTTAATTCATAGACCAAATGTTTGCCGTTACGAAAGCCGCGAATACTACCCAGGCGATGTATGGAATAAACAGATAGGCCGCTATGGGACGTATAGGTTTAGCAACAATGTAATAAGAAACCAATAAGCCGATGAGTACAAGCATTTCTACAAAGGCCAAACCTATATGGTGCATTTTAAAGAAAATGAGACTCCATAATACATTTAATGCCAACTGTGCAAGAAATAATCCGACCGCCAGATTTTTATTGGGATGATGTGCCCTAAGGACATAGAATAAGGAAACGGCCATTGCCATGTAGAGCATAAACCATACCGATGCAATAACATCACTTGGCGGATTGAAAGAGGGTTTATGGATTGTAGAATACCAGCCTCCCGAATCCTCTGTGGTGAATACTGAACCTATCCAGGAAGCGCAGGCGCAAATGATGATGCATCCTGCGATCAGGAGAAATAAATTTTTAATGGATAATTCGCTAGGTGTTACTGTCGTTGCCATAGTCGTAATTTTTTGATCCTGTGAGATCTTATTCAAATCCCAAGCCATGTGGTTTTATAGGATTAAAACGCTGATGCCCCTGCTGTAAATAATGACATGAGTAATTAAATCAACACAATGAGGAATTTGACGAACCTATATTGGAATGTTCAAAAAAAATTAAGGTGCTTGTTTTTGATATACCCTTGAAAAAATCATGCGATGAAAAAATCTTCTTTCATTCAGCAATGTCATCTTTGACTCTTTGAAGAATGGTTGGGTGTCAACAAGTTCGTCGGATTGAATATGACAGATGGTCCGAAAAAAAATAAACATGCAGCGAATTAAAAGTTGTTGCCACCATTTATGTGCACCGTGTTCG
>DATHPB010000004.1:0-3997 GCA_035484295.1 Cytophagaceae bacterium | reverse complement strand
GCCATAGCTTCGATTTGCAAAACTCCTGGCATCACGGGGTTTCCAGGAAAGTGACCTTGAAAGAAAGGTTCGTTGATGGTTACGTTTTTCACACCGACTACCGTGTTCTCATCCAGGTGAATGATTTTATCTACAAGTTTGAATGGATAGGCATGAGGCAACGCCTTATAGATCTTCGTGACGTCCATCACTGGAGGTAGACTTGGATCGTACTTTGGCATTTGGTTTTTAGAAGCGTCCAGCATGACACGCTTCAATTTTTTAGCGAAGGCTACGTTCGATGCATGTCCTGGCCTTGCTGCCAGTATCTGTGCTTTCAAGGGTCTTCCTACCAAGGCTAAATCACCTACGACGTCCAACAGCTTGTGACGCGCCGGTTCGTTAGGGTACCGTAGTTCCAGGTTGTTGAGGATACCTTCTTTCTTGACTTCGATTTTTGTTTTGTTGAACAAACCGGCTAGGTAATCCAGTTCGTCGTCTTTCACCACTCGGTCTACAATCACGATGGCGTTGTTCAGGTCGCCGCCTTTGATGAGGTTGGCTTTGAACAACATTTCCAATTCATGCAGGAAGCAAAATGTTCTGCAGGAAGAAATTTCTTTCGTAAACTGATTGATGTTATTGAGTGTGGCGTATTGACTTCCTAATACCGGTGAATTATAATCCACCATTACCGTTACTCTGTAGTCGTCCAGTGGCAAGGCCGCCAGCTCAATGTTCTTTTCCGAGTCGGTGTAAAAAATACCGTGAGGAACTTCAAAGAAATTGCGCAAGGCATTTTGTTCTTCGAGTCCTACTTTATCGAGAATATCGATGAAAGGTTTGGAACTGCCGTCCATGATGGGAATTTCAGGACCATCTAATTCGATTAACACGTTATCGATTTGCAGTCCAAGTAACGCAGCAAGACTATGTTCTACTGTATTTACACGGGCTCCATGTTTTTCCAGCGTGGTACCTCGTGAAGTATCCACCACTAAATCAACGTCCGCTTCTATAATGGGTTGCCCTTCTACATCGATGCGTTGAAACTTGATGCCGTGATTGATAGGGGCAGGTTTGAATGTCATGTTGACCGTTGTTCCGGTGTGTAATCCAACTCCTGAAATGGTAACTGCTTCTTTAATGGTATGTTGTTTTGTATACATTCTTATGCTGCCGCCTTTATTTAACTTCGCTTGATAAACTGATTATTTTTTCTTCCAACTCTTCAATGGCCCGCATGAGCTGCGGAAGTTTTTTGAAAACGGTATAAGATTTCAAATAACTTCTCGCTTCGAATGCCGGACTTCCAAATAGTTTTGCACCTTCTGTTGTTACAGAAGACATGATACCCGACTGCGCTGCAATCGATGTTTTGTTTGCCAGTTTGATATGACCTGAAAAACCAACCTGACCACCGATCATGCAATATTTGCCGATCTCTGTAGAGCCTGATATGCCGGCCTGAGAAGCGATTACAGTGTGTTGTCCGATCTTTGCATTATGTGCGACCTGCACCAAATTGTCTAGTTTTACACCGTCTTCGATTACGGTAGAGCCCATGGTAGCACGGTCGATGACAGTATTGGCTCCGATGTCAACGTGGTTGCCCAGAACAACGTTCCCTACCTGAGGAATACTTTTGTATGAACCGTCGGCTTGAGGAGCAAATCCAAAACCATCGCTTCCGATGACAGCTCCCGCCTGTATCGTGACATGATTTCCGATTACAGTGTCTGCACAGATCTTTACACCGGCATAAATGATGACATTATTTCCAATGCTTACATTGTCTCCGATACTCACATTAGGAAAAATCTTCACGTTAGTACCAAGGGTACAATTGTTACCGATATAGGAGAAGGCCGCTCTGTAATGGTTTTCAGCAATGGTGGAATTTTTTCCGATATAGCTTGGTTCTTCAACGCCTACGCGGCTCCAAAGCATGGTCTTGTGGTATTGTTCCAGCAATGCAGTAAAGCAGGTATAAGGATCTTCAACAAAAATTAAGGTTGCTTTTACTTCACTTTTTGCAACGAAATCGTTCTTTACAATCACTGCACCGGCATGTGTTGTATAGATATAATTTTCGTATTTAGGATTCGATAAGAAGGCCAAACTATGACCATCGCCTTCCTGGATTTTCGCCAGTTTGCTGATTTTCCTAGTTGGGTCTCCTTGTATTTTTCCCCCAATCAATTGGGCTATTTGTTCAACTGTAAACTCCATTCAATTATTTTTTGACCTGAATTTAAAGGTGATTTTGCTTTCTAAAGATCACAATCCTACAAAGATACAATTTTTGGGAAGCATAAATAATGTTTTTTAACAATTTTCCCCAAGGCCTTGATGTTGGGAAGATCAGAAGCCTCGATCAAATTCACGAGTTTTTTATTCTTGGTCAGAATCTTGATCTCTTTGTGCCTGTTGTGAATATAGGCTTCGTTGCTCACGGTACCCGTCAGTATAAAATACTTTAAATCAGCTTCTTTAATTCCCAAAGAGGCAAGTGTAGCTTTTTTAGCCTTTAAAATGTCGGCCTTGGGGGGGACCTGGCTGGAGAGCTGTATGCTGAATAGTTTTCTTGTTACCAGCATTTTGCACAACGTGGACAATACTTTATCAGAATGGTTTCCCCATTGCTTGATGCTGAACCAGATGTCGTGATCGTCCAGGTTCATGAAATGACTCAAGGCCTCCTTTCTATTGGAAAAATCGTTGGCTTTTAATTCTTTACTTAAAAAATAAGACAATGAGTCGGGACAGGGAACGGTGACTTTCTTTTTCAAAAGATGTCTTACTCTATGGATGATCTGTATCGTCATTTTTTCTGCACAGATAGTGGTCTTGTGCAGGTATACTTGCCAATACATGAGCCGGCGGGCGGTCAAAAAGTTCTCCACACTGTAGATTCCTTTCTGGTCAATGACCAATTCATCATTCGCTACATTGAGCATTTTGATGATGCGTTCTGCACCGATGGTGCCCTCGTGCACGCCAGTAAAGAAGCAGTCCCTGTTTAAGTAGTCCAGACGATCCATGTCCAGCTGGCTGGAGATCAATTGATGAAAGAACCTGCGGGAATAGTGGTTCTTAAACATCTGAATGGCCATCTGCAATTTTCCTCCCAATTCCTTGTTGAGTTTTTCCATCACCAATTCGGAGATGGCCTCGTGTCGTACATTGACCAATATGGAATGTTCCAGTGCGTGAGAGAACGGACTGTGTCCAACGTCATGAAGAAGAATAGCGATCTTAGCTGCCTCTATCTCTTTTTCAGAGATGGTGACCCCCTTGCCAGCAAGACTTGCCAGTGCCTGGTCCATGAGGTGCATGGCACCCAGGGCATGATGAAATCGAGTATGTAATGCACCAGGATATACAAGGTCTGTAAGTCCAAGTTGTTTGATGCGACGTAGTCTTTGGAAATAGGGATGTTCGATCAAATCAAAGATTAGACCGCTGTTGATCTCTATAAATCCATATACAGGATCATTTATGATTTTTTTTTTGCTCATGCGTACTAAAAATGTACTTTACAGTGTTAAGGATAAAGTTAGGATTGTTTTTTGATTTGAACTATAGAAAAGCGAGATATGCAAAGGTACAAGATTTTATGGGCGGATGATGAGATTGAATTGTTGAAACCTCACATCATTTTTTTAGAAGCGAAGGGTGTGGACATTGTACCAGTCTTAAGCGGGAAAGATGCATTGGACAAATGCAAGTCAGAGTTTTTTGACGCGGTTTTTTTAGATGAGAACATGCCCGGCATGAGCGGCCTTGAAGCGTTGGCGCAGATCAAGGCCTATAGACCCTCTCTACCTGTTGTAATGATCACAAAGAGCGAAGAGGAAACCATCATGGAACAGGCCATTGGTTCGAAAATCTCCGATTACCTCATCAAACCAATCAATCCCAATCAAATCTTGTTGTCTGTAAAAAAGATTTTGCAGAACAGAAGCATCATGACGGAGAAGACCAATTCAGGCTATTTGCAGGATTTCAGAACTCT
>DATHPB010000003.1:0-3530 GCA_035484295.1 Cytophagaceae bacterium | reverse complement strand
AAGTGTATTATGATCTACGGAATTAAAAATGAAGTTCGAATGACCGAGCTTTTTATTTGCTTAACCTAAGTTAAACTAATTTCTTTATAGTGTCTAAATATCCATCATTTTGACGTTTTTTCGATTAATTTTGTAGAACTTTTTAATTCGAAAAATAGAATGTAAATAGAATAAAGCAGATCAATGTGGGAAAGATAAACGAGTCAGGACTTGCTGTTTTTTTTAAAATGATTAGATTTGCCCGATTGGTACATAAACAAGCATAGCAACACATGAAAAACGTAGCCTTTTTAAGCCTATTTTTTTTATTTTTCATAGTATTTAATGCGTCGTCTCAGAATAAGTTACAGGATAGTAAAAAGGTACATTTGGCAAAGGAGTACTTCCGCATTGAAGATTATACAAATGCCCAAATATACTACGAGGAATTGGTTAAAGAGCACCCGGAAAATGAACATTTCAACTATTACCTGGGGGTATGTTTCTATAAATTAGGCAATACAGACAAAGCACTTGATTACTTTAAGAAAGCTTCTGCAGGTGATTCTAAAACAGGTGATTATGAATTTGAGTACTACCTTGCACGCTCTTTTCACATGGGACACCATTTTGAAGAAGCCATTACACACTACATGCTTTACAAACAAAAGGTAGAAGCTGATGCTAAAGTGAAAAAATACCCGCATACCTTGACAGAATTAGATGCGGAAATAGGACGTTGCAGAATAGGAATTGAACTGATGAAAAAACCATTGGAGGTTCAAATTGAAAATCTGGGACCGGTCGTGAATACGGAATTTAATGAATACATGCCCGTTATTTCCCTGGATGAATCGGAAATGCTTTTTACCTCTAGAAGATCCAATACCATGGGGGGAGGAAAAGACACAGAAGATGATTTATGGTACGAAGATGTTTACATGACAGGTCGTACAGGCGATGGCTGGTCTGTGCCTAAGAGTCTTGCAAGTCCTGTCAACACAAATAACCACGATGCTACGGTTTGCGTTTCTTCGGATGGAAAGAGGCTTTTTATCTATAAATCGGAAATCAATCGCATTGTTGACACCAAAGACGGAAATATTTATTTCAGTGATTTGAAAGATACTTCCTGGACTACTCCGGTATTGGTAAATTATCACGAAGGCATTAATTCTCCTTACTGGGAACCCAGTGCTTCTCTTTCAGCGGATGGTAATGTGTTTGTATTCAGTTCCAATCGTCCTCTAGCAGGACAAACGGAGAAAAACAGGAATCTCTATTTTATTCGCAAAGACACAGCCGGTAAATGGTCTGCTCCTCAATTGTTTTCGGATAAGATCAACAGTATTTACGAAGAAGACGGGCCTTATTTACATCCGGATGGTAAAACAATGTATTTCAGTTCAAACGGACTTCGTTCGATTGGGGGCTTTGATATCTTTAAGACAGTATACAACGATTCTAGCCAGACTTGGTCTGATCCTGAAAACATAGGATTCCCTTATAACACAGCTGATGACGACATATACATCGTCTTTTCTGCGGATGGAACGCGTGCTTATTTTTCATCTGTAAGGGAAAACAGTTATGGAGGGAAAGATATTTACATGGCTACCAGTATAAAGGAAAAGCATTCGCTGGCTTTGATGATCGGACATGTGTACGACAGTGATACTCAAAAACCGTTGGCGGCGGAAATCATTGTGACGGACAATGAAACGGATCAAGTGGTAGCGGTATACAAATCGGAATCGTTCTCTGGTAAATTCTCGATTGCTTTACCTTCTGGTAAAAATTACGGGATAGAAATAGACCTGGAAGGCTATTTGTTTCACTCTGAAAATATTGAATTGCCGAACCTGGCGAAATTCACAGAATATAGAAAGGACGTGTATTTGCATCCGTTTAGAGCAGGGGAAAAAGAGATTCTGAAAAACGTATTCTTTGATACGGATAAATCAGATTTGAGAAAGGAATCAAAGACAGAGCTGGATCGCTTGTATAAAAAGATTGCTAAACGCAAGAACATTGTAGTGCAAATCTCCGGACATACTGATAATAGGGCTGGACATGAATACAACCATGTACTTTCTGAAGCGCGTTCAGTATCTGTTGTACAATACCTGATTGACAAGGGATTTGATTCAAAACGTATTTTTGCAAGAGGTTATGGGGAAGTACAACCTATTGATACGCACAATACGGAAGAAGCCTTGCAAATGAACAGAAGAACGGAATACATGATTCTTAACCTGGACGATTCTACACAGGAAGTATATGCGCAGTTAAAAGATACCTTTCTCGTTCACCCGGGTACAGATTACTACAATAGGCTATTGGATGATTTCAAGAGTGTTTACCTGAAACAACAGGCCGATAAAGCACCGGAAGTAGGGGCTTATCTGTTCTACAAAGTACATTTTGCTTTTGGTCAAACGAAAAGCATTACGGATTATTCCAAAGCAAGACTGGAGGAGTTGGTCGGATATTTAGAACATTTTCCTGCTTGTAAAGTGGAGTTAGTTTCACATGCTGATTATCTTGGAAGCATTGAAGACAATACGAAAATAGCCGCAGAAAGAGAAAACCTGGTTACACAATACCTGCTTTCCAAGGGCATTGCAGCCGATCGATTGAAGCATTTAAGTACAGCCGATCAGGTTAAAGTATTAGAAGAAGACAACAAGGATAATGGACAAAATACGAGAAAGCTGGAGTTCAAAGTAGTTTCTATAAAGTAAAGCAGTAAGCTGCGAAAAGTCGGCATGAAGTTCATTGTTCACCGCTTATCACTTTAGTGGGGCAAGCGTTCTTCCAATACACCATACAAATAGGTTCCTCCTAATGCTCCCGCGAGGGTGAGTATGCTGACTAAAAAACCGGCACCGATTTGTGCATAGATGGGACCCGGACAGGCTCCGGTAATGGCCCAGCCAATCCCGAAGAAGATGCTTCCAATGACAGTACCTTTATTGTATTTTTTGGGTGTAATGATCACGTCTTCTCCATCGATGGTTTTGATATGAAATCGTTTGATCAATTGCATAGAGATTAATCCCACCAGTACAGCAGAACCGATCACTCCATACATGTGGAAAGATTGAAAGTGAAACATTTCTTGTATTCTATACCAACTGACAATCTCTGATTTGATGGCAATGATTCCAAACAAGGTGCCTAGGAAAGCATACTTGATCAATGAAAAGCCTGTTTCCCGTACAGAAGATTCATTTTTACATTCTACTAGAGAAGGATTTTTTGAGGCATCCATAAACTTACAGGGATAAAAGAAAGGGAACAATGAACCAGGAGGCCAATACACCGGCCAGCATGAATGTGATGGTTGCAACAAGCGACGGCCATTGTAAAGTAGAAAGTCCGGTAATGGCATGTCCGGAGGTACATCCCCCCGCATAGCGTGTTCCGAATCCTACCAACAAGCCACCAAATAAACTAAAGATCCAGGTTCTTAGTGTTCCCAGTTGATGTATGCCAAAGACTTCGGTGGGCAGCAATTCATTGAAACTTTGAATGCCATGATGTGAAAA
>DATHPB010000002.1:0-5494 GCA_035484295.1 Cytophagaceae bacterium | reverse complement strand
AGTCCTTTTCTTTTTTATAACTCATACTAAACAAAAGGAGCCTCGGAAGAGGCTCACTGTATCGTTGTTTGATTGATTTAAGAATCTTTATTTATCGTTTTATTTTTTTTGTAACGGTAAACGCCATAGCCTATACCACTCGCGACAAGCCAGCTTAATCCACCATCAATAGGTACATCCCCCGGATCAGGTGGTGGTTGGGGTTGAGACCACCCATTCATTAAACCTAATCCTAATACTAAAATACAGGTAAATACAACTCTTTTCATTCGGGATATTACAGTTTTACCAGCCAAATATAAGCTTTATAGCACTTTAGTACAAATCTGACAGAATATAAAATTGTTCGAATAGACAAATAATTGCTCTAGTCTGTCCAAACACCCATTTACGGGTACAGAACCATATCAGACTATAAATCTGAATTTTCCTTTTTCCTAAATAAGCTAACCACTCTTCCCAACATGGTTTTTCGACTGTCGTTAGTAGTGGCGTAATAACCACTATGTCCATAATTATATCCTTTACCCGTACCGTACCCATAGCCATATTTATAGCCCGTTCCCATCCTCACCAGGTTTTGCTCTACATCATTGTATACAAGATATAAAGCAGAAATACCATTTTCATTTTTAAAGACTTCGAGGTCTTCTACCATGCCTATTTTAGTATAATCATGTCTGAGCATGAATAAATTAATGTCCGTATGTTTAGCCATCAATAAATAGTCAGCTACCAATCCGACAGGAGATGTATCAATGACAACGAAATCATACCTCTTCTTGAGTTCCATGATCAATTCAGAAAATCTTTCACTTTCTATAAGTTCAGAAGGATTGGGAGGTACAGGTCCGCCTGGTACAATATCCAGGTGAGAAATGAAGTTTTTCAGAATGATTTCATCCATGCTGTGTTTACCAATGACGTAAGAACTAATTCCTTTATCATGAGGCAAATTGATCATACTCGTCAAACGAGGTCTTCTGAGATCGGCACCTAATAAAACCACTTTTGCACCGGAATGTAAGAGAGAAAGTGAAAGATTTAAGGCAAAAAAAGTTTTTCCTTCTCCACTGATGGTGGACGTAACACCAATCACTTTCTTCGGAGTATGTGTTGCAAGGTATTGCAAGTTCAGCCTCATGGCCCGCATCGATTCAGAAAAAGAAGATTTAGGAAAATCCAGCACCGGAACAGTTGATTCTCCTTCAAAATGTCCTAATGTACCGATGATTGGTATGTTTGTCTTACGAGTAATCATGCCTTTACTAACGATCTTGCTATTGAAATAAGTAAGTAACACAATGATCAGAAAAGGAGTGAGTATACCATAGAGCATCGCGTTCTTATTCACGAGCGCTTCGTTTGGGAATATTTTACCGCCAAGTGTCGATTGATTGATCACCTTGTTGTCCGAGACATTTGATGCTTTAGCAATGTCTGCTTCCGTTTTCTTTTCTAACAGCAGGTTGTATATTTTTTCATTGACATTATACTGCCTCTGCAAGGCAGCAAGGTAGCGCTGTGACTTTGGAAGCTTATACAACAAGGCATACGTTTTCTGCAAACGTTCTTCATTATCTTTCAAATAAATGTTGGATGTTTTTAGAAGGTTTCTAAGGTTTTCGATCAACGTTTCTTTCGTGTTTTTGATCTTAATTTCCAATATCGTAAATGTGTGATTTTTTTCCTGCGCGGAAAATGCCAGCGAAGTTTGCTCAGATTGCAAAATGTACAACTCGGCCACCAGCTGGTTGAGCAGAAGATCAGAGATGCCAACAGCAGAGGGTGCCACTACCTTTTTCAAATCCTGATTCTGAGAAATGTAATCGTATAAATACTGGTAGTATTTGATCTGGATTTGAATCTCTGCTTTTCTTTTTTCCAGGAAATCCAACTCTTCATATGCCTTTTCAGAATTGCCTTCAACAACGATCAAATTTTCTTTGTTACGAAACTGTTCCAGTTGATTGGCACTGTTCTGCAAAGAGTCTGTCGTCTTAGCCAATTGATCATCTATGAATTTAATGGTGTTAACAGTGATTTCATTTTTCTCATCCAATCCGTATTGAATGTATGCATCCGTCAATTTATTTAAAAAGTTAATTTCTTTCTCCACCATTCCTCCAGATACACTGAGAGATACCAAAGACGAATATTTAGATTGCTGAACAACCGTTAATCGAGAGGCATAATTGCTCGCTACAGAATATAAATCATTGATGATAAAATAATATTCACCCTGAGCATTCTTTATATCAGAGAAGAAAACAGAAGGTGTTACCGTAATTGAAAAATCTGGTGTAACCAGCGGCTTGCCATATACTCCATGGTATTCCTTCATAACACTAGAAGACGATCTCCAGAATAAAAAAGGATTGCCTGAAGAAGGATTCTTTCTAATAATCTTGTAGGTAGAATCACTTACATAATATACATAGAAAGGGACTCCGCGTGTTTGATTAACAGCATTCGAATCCAATACAACTTTAAAAGGAGAAGACTGATAGATCTCGCCTGTCTTAATTGTACCACTTACAAAATAACTGACTTCAAAATCAAGCGCCTTTACTGCTTTTAACACCAAACTATACGATTTGATGATTTCTATTTCATTGTACAAGTTGTAAGACATCTTAAACATGCCCAAACCTTCCATGAACTGTCCTGAACTTTTAGCAGAATAAGATCCAGCATCTTTGATCAATACCATGGCATTGACTGCATAGACAGGTTGTGCATAGCGGATATAAGCTTTGCCTATCATGTAAGTAATTCCCAAACAGACGATAAACAAATACCAGTGTTTGTAGCAATAATGCAAGAACAACCAAAAATCAAACTTGTTGGAATTTCCTATGGGAGAACCGTGAGAAGATGATTTTGTTTCTATAGTAGACATTGTTATTTACGAAGAATGGCAAATATGGAAAGACTAATCGAAAAAAGAGAGACAAGTATTGTCAATGTGGAACTACTTACTTTCACTGTCTTATATCTTAATGGCTCAACATATATCACATCATCAGGGCGCAAGTAATAATAATCTGACGAGAGCATTTTAACGGAAGACATATCCACGGTATATACTTTGTTGCGATCCTTTTCTCTTCTAATCAAACGGACCTTTTTTCTGTTGGCAAGATCGCTCATATCTCCTGCATAAGCTAAAGCATCCAGTATGGTTACCTTCGCACGATCAATTTGTTTAACACCGGGATCGTTCACTTCTCCAAGTACAGAGACCCTGAAGCTCATAAGCTTTAATGAAACCGTTACATATTTCAAATATTCCGACATCTTCTGATTGACTTTCAATTCTGCTTCTTTGAGTGTCAAACCGGAAAGTTGAATCTGACCGACCATAGGCATCTCAATGTTTCCAAACTGATCGATCTGATTTCCTACCAGTAAATTACTTTGACCCTGGATATTGGTCATCTGATTAGCTGTCAAGGACTGGTTAAACAATTCCATTTTGCTATCCGTAGAACTGACAACTTTTATGTACAACACATCTGCCGGTTTTAATCGATAGGTATAAGAAGAATCAACCACTGCTGTAGATGCTGTATCTACAGAGAGATCTATCATGTACCTTAGTTTTTTAGGTGCCACACAGCTTGCAACGAGTACACCGCTTAATGCCAGCAAGAGTATTTTTTTAAACATGTTCATTTTATTTGTATGCCTTCAAAAACCATTCGTATGTTTTTTTCAACCCGTCTAAAAAAACAGTATCCGGTATAAAATTCAATTCCGATTTGGCTTTTGAAATATCTGCCAGACTATGTGGAATGTCTCCTTGTCTTGCAGGTAAATAGGTAGGAGTTAATCCACCGTTTGATAAATCAATCATGGCATTCCACAGTTCATTCACTGTTATTCTACATCCGCAGGCAATGTTGTATACAGAAGCTTCTTTATCTATAGATTCTTTGAACAAGCTGAGTGTGTTGGCTTGAACGGCGTTGGTTACATAAGTAAAATCTCTGCTCTGTTCTCCATCTCCGAATATTTGAGGAGATGTGCCGTTAATAACAGCCTTTAAAAACAATGGAATTACTGCTGCATAGGGTCCATCAGGATCCTGATGAGGCCCGAAGACATTAAAATACCGTAGACCAATAAACGACATGCCATAGTTACGGGCATAAACTGCAGCGTATTGTTCGGCTACGGACTTAGACAAGGCATAGGTCGATAATAAATTTCCTTGATGCACTTCCTTTTTGGGAAGCGTTTCGCTGTCGCCGTATACCGAAGAAGACGAAGCATAAACTACTTTTTTTATACCATATTCCTTGGCGGCTGTGAACACATGGGTTGTGCCGGTAATGTTCACATCATGCGTAGTGGACGGATCTTTGATCGACCGGGGCACAGAACCCAGTGCCGCTTGGTGTGAAATCAAATCAATGTTTTTAGTCGCTTGTTGGCAAACAGCAAAATCACGGATGTCTCCATTTACTATTTCCAATCTGGAATCATTTTGCCAGCGAGACAAGTTTTCTTTTTTACCACTTGAAAAATTATCTAATACCCTCACCAGTTCCACTCTGCCATCCATTAATAAAGCATCCACCAAATTAGAACCAATAAAACCGGCTCCGCCCGTTACCAATATCTTTCTCTTATTCTGTAGACTCATTATCGAGTATTCTAAACCAAGGATTAATGCATTAGAGCATCCAATATACTACAAATTAGCATCATTTTGTTATGATTTTAAAGGGTTTTGATCTCAAAACTAGGTAAGAAGGCCCTTCGTTTTTCCAACTATTTGCTTAATTTGCAAACCGATTTAATCATTTCCCAAACGTGTTTAAAAAACTAGCCGGGTTTTCTATAATAGGTGCCATCTCCACGCTATGCTCCATGCTGTTGATGTACCTGTTTCACAATATCTTTAAATGGCATTATCAGGTATCTTATGTTGCCTCTTATGTTATACCATTATTCCTTTCTTTTCTATTGAACTCGATTTTTGTATTCAAAAGTTATAAGAATACCAGAAATCTCATAGTCTATTTTAGTATTTACCTGTCTTCCATGTTAACGGGAATGGTCCTGCTCAGCATTTACCGCCTGTTCATTCCATTAGACGATACTCTTTTAAGCTACCTGACATTGCCTGTAACAATGGCACAAAATTTTACACTGAGCCATTTTTTACTCAAGAAAAAAGAAATTCAATAAGGTATGTCCGTCGATCGATTCAGGGAAATATTTTGGAATGCATTTCACCGTCCCAAGCTGATCAGCACTAGAATATACACGGTATGGGAAAACTTGGAACCCATTAATGACCTACTTTCCGGACCCTTGTATGCTATTTATGAAAAAGGAAATTGTGATTATGTATTTCAAAAAAAGGATACCTTTGAAGGCATATCAACAGCTGATGACTTGATGGACTGGTTTCAGGATCTTCTCCGTCAATATGCGGAAGGTTTGCAAGCAGCCACACCTCCAGCTTCAGAAGAAGAAACCC
>DATHPB010000001.1:0-2824 GCA_035484295.1 Cytophagaceae bacterium | reverse complement strand
CATAGTATCCGTCCTTGACTTCCTGAGCAATGCGCTTGGCAATGCCGTATTTATCCAATGCCATAGAAGTATAGTTAGAGTGTAGTGAGATTTTCTATTCTTTTTTCGTAATGACTTCCCTGAAAAATACGGTGCACAAATATTCCCGGAGTGTGAATGTGGTTCGGGTCCAATTCTCCTGCAGGTACTAGTTCCTCTACTTCTGCAATGGTGACTTTACCGGCCGTTGCCATCATCGGATTGAAATTTCTTGCGGTGCCTTTGAAGATCAGATTGCCCGCTGTATCACCTTTCCATGCTTTCACAATGGAGAAATCAGACCTCAGCCACTGTTCTAGAAGATGAGGTTTCCCATCGAACACTCGCATTTCTTTTCCTTCCGCCACTTCTGTTCCGTATCCTGCCGGTGTGTAAAAAGCCGGTATGCCTGCCCCGCCTGCTCTGATGCGCTCTGCGAGTGTACCTTGTGGAATTAATTCAACATCCAGCTCACCGGATAACAATTGTTTTTCAAATTCATGATTTTCTCCTACGTAAGAAGAAATCATTTTTTTGATCTGGCGCGTGGCCAATAATAGTCCCAGCCCAAAACCATCGACGCCTGCGTTGTTTGAAATACAGGTCAGGTTTTTAGTGCCTTTTTTTTGTAATGCCGCTATGCAATTTTCAGGAATGCCGCAGAGTCCGAAACCTCCGAACATGACGGTTGCTCCATCATGGATGTCGCGAATGGCTTCGTCTGCATGTTGTACAGTCTTGTTGATCATGGCTGAGGATGATGAGTGAGTATTTCCTTGGCATGAAGCTCGTCCTTCTTTAACTGATCGGTCAATGCTTCCAATCCGGAAAATTTAAGCTCTGCTCTCATGTATTCAACGAAATATACACGGACTTGTTGTGAATACAAATCGGCATCCAAATTAAAAATATGAACTTCGATGCTATGTGTTGCGCCTTCAATGGTAGGATTGTTACCAATGCTCATCATGGCTGGACGTATGCCAAAACTGCCTTCTGCCCATACGGCGTAAATGCCGTCGCTTGGAATGAGTTTATCCGTATGTTCTACATGCAGGTTGGCAGTAGGGTAGCCCAATGTGCGACCCAGTTGTTTACCTTTGACTACTTCACCGGAAATGCTATAGTAATGACCAAGATGCTTGGTAGCTTCTGCACATTGATGTTGTTCCAGTGCAGCCCTGATCTTCGTTGAACTTACAGCAGTCTGTTCGATGTATTGTGCAGGGATTTCCTGAACATCAAAGTGAAATTCGCCGGCTACACGTTGCAAAAAAGCAAGATCACCTGTTCTGTCGTTTCCAAAACGATGATCGTAACCAATGATGATTTTACTAAGGTGTAATTTTTTTACCAGAACTTCTTCTACAAAGGCTCTTGCACTGAGAGCCGCTAGTTCCTTGGTAAACGGAACGACTACCGTATAATCTATGCCTTCTTTTTCGATCAGGGCCAATCGTTCTTCCAATGTAGAAAGTAATGGAGGGACTTTTCCTGCAGAAAGGATTTTTTTAGGATGAGGCCAGAATGTAAACACAACAGATTTCTGCTGAGCATCGGTTTGTTTTTTTAATTCCTGTAAAATAAGTTGATGGCCTTTATGCACTCCGTCAAACGTTCCGATAGACACTACGGTGCGTACATCGGAAGGGAAATCGTTGAGGTTATAGAGTACTTTCACAGTGAAGAAGAAGAGAGTGTATCCTTAAATTGATCGGGAGTCAATGCGTGGTCTACAGAATAGTTACCGATTTTTGTTCTGCGCAATGATTTTAAATAAGCGCCCACACCGATTGATTGTCCCAGGTCATGCGCCAAACTGCGTATGTAGGTGCCTTTCGAACAAGCTACACGAAAGGTAATGACAGGTAAATCAAAATGCGTGATGTCAAATGCCTTGATCTCTATGCGTCTGCTTTTCAATTCAGGTTCTAGACCTTGTCGTGCAAGATCGTAAGATCTTTTTCCATCAACTTTAATGGCAGAGAAGATAGGAGGTACCTGATCGATGAAACCTATAAATTTAGAAGCATGTGCTTGAATCAGTTCGAACGTAAGGTGAGAGACGTCTTGCTGTGGAGTGGGTTCCGATTCAAGATCATAAGAGGCAGTGGTCGAGCCCAGGTGAATGGTACCCGTATATTCCTTTTCTGCGTTTTGAATGGCTTCTATTTTTTTTGTTGCCTTACCTTGACAAACAATGAGTAGGCCTGTTGCCAAAGGGTCTAGCGTGCCAGCATGGCCCGTCTTTTTTATTTTAGTAAGGTTGCGTATTTTTCTTACAACGTCAAATGAAGTCCAGGTCAATGGTTTATCTATGAGCAAAATTGTTCCTTGGTCTTCGGGCAATTCCATTTTTAACTTACCTGCAGGTTAACGCCTAAATAGTACAAGCCTAATACTAAAAGTCCCAATGCAATTCTGTAGTAGCCAAACAAAGAAAATCCTTTTTTAGTAACGAAAGAAATGAATCCTTTGATAGCAACAAGCGCAACAAGAAATCCGACCACATTTCCGATCAATAACAGGCTGATGTTGTCTTGATTGATGAACGCATGATCTTTCAGCAGTTTATAAGCGGATGCGGCAAACATGGTAGGAACAGCCAGGAAGAAAGAAAATTCTGCGGCGTTTCTTCTGTTTAATCCTTGAGACAAGCCTCCTATGATGGTTGCTGCAGCCCTCGATACACCAGGTATTAAGGCAATACACTGAAAACAACCGATGATAAAAGAATTTTTAAAAGGTAGAGGAGAAACCTGATCGGTTTCATCCATTGATTGTTCACTTGTATCAGGAGGAAAAA